>JBIKPL010000470.1:0-2674 GCA_044357485.1 Cytophagales bacterium | reverse complement strand
CATTGTCACATGGTGCTACGAATGCATCAAGCCAATTAAACCAAGTGAATGGGTTTAATGGAAATCCATTGGTGAGAATTCCTTTTCCTCCCGAAGCTCAAAAAGTAGCAAGCGAATTGAGAACATTAGGTTTTGGGGCTAAGGTAGATGAATTTGAAAAAACATTGAACCGTGCCGCTGAAACAGCTGCCAAAGAAGCGGCACCTATATTTGTAAAAGCAGTAACTTCTATGAGTTTTAACGATGCCAAATCAATCCTGACTGGTGCCAATAACAGTGCTACAATGTATTTGCAAAACTCAACAAGCACCGCTTTGTCTCAAGCATTTACCCCTCATATTGCTTCCGCTTTAAACAGTACAACAGCAACTCAGAAATGGTCTGAATTGGCTTCATTGTATAATAAAATTCCTTTTGTGAGTAAAGTAGAAACTGATTTAGTGAAATATACTACTACAAGAGCTTTGAGTGGTATGTTTACCGTATTGGCTGGGGAAGAATTAAAAATCAGACAAAATCCAGCTTCTCGAGTAACTGATATTATGAAAAAAGTTTTTGGCGCAACCAAGTAATCACAAACGCTATATTTTTATATAACTCATTTATCTGTTGACAGGTAAATGAGTTGTTTTTTTAATTAGGGTATGCTGAAAAATAGTTTATTTGTTGATTTTTAGAGATTTAAGTTATTGCTTTAACCGTTTAAATGCAAGGGTATTTGATTTAATTTCATTAAAGTGGTGCACTAGTTTGATTTTAATAGCATAGATATGTTATTCATTTCATAGGGCGTTCCCTTCGGTCGCGTGATCGGCACTCGCTATTTTTCTTGTGGTCAAATCATAGCGTATTATAAGATTACCTCAACCCACAAGAAAAATGAGCTCAAACAAAGCCTCTCCCGCTAACGCAAAGCGCATTAGCCAATCATTTCAATTAAATGGAGTGCCCATTTGAGCATCATAATTTTAAGTATATTTGCTAAAAATGATTTACAAATGATGTGAATTGAGTTTTTCAGCAGACTCTAATTACAAATCGTACTTGTGTTGATACGCTATCTTGTTTTATATAAGATGTTTTTACGGATACAAGTGTGGAAATCAATATAACAGGAAGATATGTGTTCTCTTTTTTAAAGGGGTCTTATTTTAAATAAGCCTTTAGTTTTTCTCTTAATTGTTCTCCCCGTAAATTTTTAGCAATAATTTTACCTTTTTGGTCAATGAGTAATGTAAATGGAATGCCAGTTATGCTATATTGCTTTACAATTTCTGATTCCCAACCCTCTAAATCAGCACCATGTTGCCATGTTAACTTGTCTTTTTTGATGGCTTCTTGCCAGGCATCGACATCGTTGTCAAGCGATACACCTAAAATGTCAAATCCTTTATCTTTAAAGTCTTGGTATACTTTTACCACATTAGGATTTTCGGCTCTACAGGGTCCACACCAAGATGCCCAAAAGTCTACCAAAATTACTTTTCCCCGTAAGGAAGATAATTTGATGCTTTTTTTGTTCAACAATGGAATACTAAAGTCAGGGGCAATGCTCCCTACGGCAACTTTTTTGGCTGTTGCCACACGTTCAATAAATTGTTTGGTGTACCTCGATTGAGGTAATTCTTTGTTGTATTTTTGAGCTAATTTTTCTAAAAATAGCAGGTCATCATCAAAGCTTAAACAAGGAGAAGAATTTGCAATCATCAATACAACGATGCTGGTTTGAGCAGTATCAATAAATGCTTTATATTGTTTTTTGTAACTTTGAAATAAGGTTTCGTATCTAAGCTCTGCATCCAAGACGCCTGCACTATCTTTTTTGTGGTTCGCTTTTTGGTGAAGTTCGCTTAATTCCCTTGTTTGTTCTTGGAAATTGGCTTCCATAAAATTCATTTCTTGAAGATAGTCATTTTGTTTTGATCCTTTAATCGTATAGGAATTGCCAATATTCGGATTACTGGCAAACTTAATCGTTACCTTTTCCTGATTATCCAATACTACGTAAACAAACTGATTATTGTCAAGTAAAACACGGTAAAAGCCTGGCTCTGTTACTTTTCCAGTAAAATGGAACATTGAATCGCTGCCTAATTTTGTGCTGTCTCGTTTTACAAATTGATTGTCGATGACTTCTTCTAAAAATATGGTAGCTCCTTTAGAAACACTTTCTACTTTTCCTTGAATATCGTAACCATTTCCATTTTCGTCGTGTGCTTTACAAGCGGAGAATAAAGCGATGCATACAAGCAGTAAATGTCTCAAAATAAGCATTTTTGTAGTGAATAAGTTTAATGGGGATACTTTAATTATCAAGTGCTTTTGCCAATAAAGCATTGGTGATTTTAGGGTCAGCTTTTCCTTTGGATTGTTTCATTACATCGCCCATAAACATACTTAAAATACCTTTTTTGCCACCTTTGTATTCGGCTACTTTTTCAGGATTTTTAGCGAGCACCTCTTGAATGATGGTTTCTAAGAATGAAGTATCACTTTCTTGGATTAAATTTAAACCTTCTGCAATCGCCAAAGGTGATTTAGTAGGTGATTTAATTAATTCCGGAAAAATGGCATTAGAGGCCGTGGAATTACTAACTTTTCCATCATCAACCAAGGCAATCAGTGCGGCAATAGTTTGTGCTGAAATCGGAAATTGGCTAATGTGTAAGGTTAA
>JBIKPL010000471.1:0-2674 GCA_044357485.1 Cytophagales bacterium | reverse complement strand
GTTGAGGTAATCTTTTAATACGCTATGATTTGACCACAAGAAAAAAAGCGAGTGCCGATCACGCGACCGAAGGGAACGCCCTAGGAAATGAATAGCTTATCTATGCTATTTAAATCAAACTATTGCACCACTTTAATGAAATAAAATACCCTTGCATTTAAACGGTTAAAGCAATAGCTTAAATCTCTAAAAATCAACAAATAAACTATTTTTAAGCAGCCCCTAATTAAGCTATTTTTGATGTAATTGTTGGTCTACCCTTTGGGCTATGTTAATTCTGCGTGTTAGCACATTCGAATAATCAAGCGCTAGTCGTTTCCCTCCAATGGCATAGGCTTTTGACAGACAATCTTTAGCTTTGTACAATTCACCATTAATTTCATAACAAATACCTAGGTTATAATAGGCTTTGGCTGCGTCATTCCCTACACCGCCCGATTGGTTAATTACCTCAAGGTAAAGACGCTCGGCACTATCCCATTCGTTTGTAGCAACATACCGGCCTGCAATTTTCAAAGCTTTGTGGTGGCCCTTTTTATAGTATTCTCGTTGTACACGAATCCAATAAGGGGCAATTCTATCGGCATACAATCCACCGAGCTTATTGCTCAATTCGTTCATATACGATACGCGAGACATGATACTTCCTAAAGCCTCCAAAGCATTACTTCCGGTAGTAGTCCAGCTCAAGTTTTGCCTTTCTTCAAATTCATCTAAAATTTTTCCCGTTTGGTCGTAAATTCTAAAACCTGCCCTCACATTACCGACCTGCACCACTTCATAATATACTTTTTCAGTAACCGACCCGTCTTTATTGGTAACTTTATCTTTTTTTAAGCTAGCTGACCCAGGAATACAATCCGAATCATAATGCTCCAAGGTCACCAATGCCTCAGCAGCATATTTTTTACATAAAACAGCGACTTCCGTGGCTGACAAAGCTAAAGGAAACTCCGCTCCAGCATTGGTCCCTTTTAACTCTTCTTGTGCCAATACTGTTTGGTAAGCAGGTGTTAATTTTAAAGCATCAAAAAGCCCCATGATTACTTCTTGTCTACCTTGTTTGTCTTGACCAGGCATTTCACCGGTAAGCACCCCTTCTAAAATATTGCTTTTAGGTTTTGAAGGAATTGCCCTATTGACCAGCACCACTTGACGCACATTATCGGGCAACGTAATGACTGCTGGGCTCAACACCTGAAAACTGATGGTTCGGGTACACGCACTACCCACCAACAAAGCAAGCACTATGATTAAAATTTGAAGTGTATTGTTTTTTGACATAACCAACCAATTATTAAAATAACCATAGCAATGTGCTACGATTTAGCAGAGAATAAGATTACCATGTGACCCCACATGGCAACAATTCAACACCCAATTATATTACCAATACGTTTTCACCACCTATGATACAATATTGTAGAGTTGCGCATAGTACTCTTCCACCATGCGATCTGAATCAAATTTGGGGCTAACTTCATTCATACTATTTTCAACAATAGCCAACCAATCATCATGCTGGTTATAATAACAAGGTAATATTTCTTCTTTTAAAATCTTATAAATAGCCTTACATTCTTCTTGCTCTTGTAAATCGGCATCGTGCATCAATGTTTCTGCCACCGGAATAATAAAAGCATTATGTCCATGCACCGCAAATTCGGCCACCCAACCATCAGGAATTGAAAAATTGATGGCCCCGTTCATTGCAGCCGACATACCACTCGTCCCGGAAGCTTCACGGGTAAATCGAGGGGTATTGAGCCAAACATCTGCGCCCTTTTTAAGTTTGGCCGACAAGGCTAATTCATATCCAGTGAGTACAGCTACATTGGCAAATGCTTCTGTTTTTTGCTGAATTTGTTGAAACAATTCAATTTGTATGGTATCAAAAGGATATGGTTTCCCAGCCCAAATAAACTGCACAGGCATCGTTGATTGTGACACCAAGGCAGAAAATTGTTCAAAGTCATTGAGTAACATGCCCGCCCTTTTATAACCAGCAAAACGCCTGGCCCAAACGATGGTCAACACCTCTGAATCAAAAATCTTACCCGTCTGATCGGCTACTTCTGCAAATAATTCTTGTTTCAACGCTCTTTTCCTTGCTTTCAAGGCCGGAAAATCATGGTTATCGAGGGCCAACTTCAGTTGTTTGTCTTGCCAATATTTTTGATTTTGAGCATTCGTAATCGAAATAATTTGGCAAATATCGGCTTTATCTTTCCACATGTCACGAGAGATATTGCCATGGATTGCCGATACCGCATTGGCTTTACGTGCAAGTCGCAAAGCGCCAAGCGTATAATCAAATTGATCCCCTGCTTGCCCCGTAATCTGAATGGCAATATCTGGTGAAATGCCGTCAAAAAAACGCATATCAGTAAGTAAATCTATTGGTCTCAATTCATTACCTGCTACTTCTGGGGTATGTGTTGTAAAAACAACTTGTTGTTTCACCGCTGATGTTGATTGCCATTTACTGTACAAATAAAATAGCAAAGGAACCGCACTTGCTTCATTTAAATGATAGGTAGTAATGTTTAAACCCAATAAATCAATCATTTTAGCACCTCCAATGCCCAACAAAATACTTTGCGCTACTCGGGTAGCTTCATTTTTATCATATAAATGATGGGAAATGGTTTGTGATAAAAAATCATTTTCAGGC
>JBIKPL010000127.1:0-7562 GCA_044357485.1 Cytophagales bacterium | reverse complement strand
TTCGTCAATACTATATGTTAAAGTATCTATTTTGCTTGTGAAGAAATTGTAGGCAATAATAGAGATTGCAGACGTTCCAATACCAATAGCCGTATTGATCAAGGCTTCTGAAATACCATTAGCCAAAGCTGCGGCATCAGCACCTCCGCCGCCACCCGACATAGAGGCAAATGATTTAATCATCCCTAGTACTGTTCCTAAAAGGGCTACTAATGTAGCAACAGAAGCTAAGGTAGAGATAATGGTTAAGTTTTTTTCCAACATTGGAAGTTCTAATGAAGTAGCTTCTTCTAATTCTTTTTGTAAAGCCGCAATTTTTTGGTCTTTATCCATATTGGTATCAATGGCCAACGCTTCATACTTAATCAATACAGCCTTGATAACATTTCCAACTGATCCTTTTTGGATATCGCATTCTTCTTTTGCTGCTTTGATGTTGTTGGTTGAAAGGTGTAATCTAATTCTTTTAACAAATTGATCCATGGCACCAGTACCATTTGCAGCATTAATGGTTAAAAAACGTTCGATTGAAAATACAAATACCATCAATAAAAACGACATTAAGATTGGTACAATTACACCACCTTTGTATACCATACCTAGGTAATTTCCTTTTAGAGGATGATTTTCGTTAGAACCGCCTTCAAAATTGCTACCATCTCCAAGAACGAAAATGAATAATAATATTGAAATCGCAAAAATCACAGGGATTGCAACAGTGGCAAACATTGATTTGAATGAATTTTCTGATTGTTCTTGAGCTACTTTTTCCATTTTTTTAATGTTTCTGAAGGATTGGGATAAACGATTATATTAACTAACGATTGGTGTTCTTTTTTTATTTGCAAAGCAATACTATTATTGGTTAAATATTAAATATTCGACATTAATTAATTGTTACTATTTTGCTATGCGAAAGTTAATTCATTTAATCAATATTCCAAAAGATACTTGAAATATGGGTAATGAATTTAATACCTTAATTTTTGAATTTGTTATTAAATCTTGCAAAATGCTTTGGCGAATGCTTGTTTCATTGAATGCTATTTTGTCGCTTACATCAATTTAGGCTTTAAATAGGCATCAATCCAATAATGAATCAGGTATAACAATGGGGTTAATAAAATGGCTACGATAAATTTGTAACTATAATTAATGATGCCTACTGAAATTACTTGTTCAAAATTCCAGTTTCCAAACACAAAAAAGGCAATAAACAATACCACAAAGCTATCAACCAACTGAGAAATCAAGGTTGATCCAGTAGCCCTTAGCCAAAGTTTTTTGTTTCCGGTGATGGCTTTGATCCATTGAAAAGCATACGCATCTAACAATTGACTAATGAAAAATGCGGATATAGAACCAATCATAATACCCATGCCCTGACGAAAAATGGCACTAAATGCATTGTTGATATTGAGCGGATTGCCATCGATGTCTATTTTATTAATCTCTTGCCAAAAAGTTGCCGGTGGCAGTTTGGTTGTAAAATAAATGACAATAAAGGTGTAAGCAATGAGGCATGCGGTAAGGATACTTACTTTTTTTACACCTTCTTTTCCGAAGTATTCATTGATAATATCGGATATCACAAATACCACCGGCCATATCACTACCCCAGCCGAAAGGTTGAAATCGAGTTTGAGGTCGTTGAGTAAAGGAATTTGTGTGGGAGGGAGGTTTAAAAACGTTTCGCCTGAAAATATTTTTACCCCAATAATTTCTGCTACAATGGCATTGGTAATAAATATGCCCGCCAAGACGATGAATAACTGGTGTGTTTTTTTTAAATGGATGTCTGACATGAAATCATAATTTGACTTTTGGAACAAAATTCGTTATTCTCCTACATTGAAAATTAACCCTTCTAAGGCTAATTCGGTATTGAGGAATTTTGTTTTTGCTTCTTCCAGCAATGGGTCTAGGACTTTATAACGAGAAGAAAAATGGCCAATGAGTAATTTTTTTGCTTGAGCTAAACTAGCGATGCTTGCCGCTTGATAGGCCGTTGAATGGTAAGTCATTTTAGCCCTTTCTTCTAAATCACTTGAAAAAGTGGCTTCATGGTATAATAAGTCAATGTTTTGTAGTAAAGGAACAATGGTTACATCAAAAATGGTATCTGAAATATACGCATAACTGTGATGTGTACGGGCTGGTAAAGTGTAGTCTTCGTTTTTGTAAAGTACTTCTCCCTCAGCGTTATAAATATCTAGTCCTTTTTTTAAATCCGCAATTTCTTGTAATAATAATCCCTCGGGCAAGTTGGCTTTGTTGACATGTAATTTTTTAGGTTTTTCTCTAAAAACAAATCCTGTACAGGCAATACGATGTTGTAAAGGTACTGTAGTTACCGTAAGGTCGTTGTTTTCAAAGATAATGGCCGATTGGGAAGGATTAATTTCGTGAAAAGTAATGGGGTAATTTAAGCAGGTTTCGGAATATTTTAACTGTACAGTAATGATTTCCATGAGCCCATAAGGGCCATAAATATGGAGTTTCTCTTTTCTGCCATTTAAATGAAGGGTGGAAACTAGTCCTATTAAACCAAGGTAATGGTCGCCATGCAAATGGCTGATAAAAATATGGTTTATTTTAAGTAATTTGACACCATAATGCTTCATTTGCATTTGAGTACCTTCGCCACAATCGATTAAGAAATGCTCTTTTTCGACGTTTAAGTATTGGGCACTATGGTGTCTATTATAAACCGGAGTGGCTGAACTTGAACCTAGTATTTGGAGAGTGATAGCCACGGTATAGATTAGTCTTCGTCGTCTTCTTGGATTTCTAACGAACGTTCAATTTCATTTAGAAACACGGCATCAATGGCTTCTGAGTTGGTGGGCAGAATGTTTAAGACATGGTCTAATTGAGAAATTTTAATTAATTTGTTAACGTGCTCATTGGTACCTGTAATTACTAAAATGCCATTGTCATTTTTACAAAGTCTATTGGCCACTAAAATGGCACTTAGTCCTGAGGAATCAACATATTTTACTTTTGATAAATCAAGAATAATGTTTTTAACACCTTCTGCATTAAAAGTAACCAGTTGTGTTTTTAAAACGGGGGCCAATAATGAATCAAGTTTATCTTCTTCTAATTGAATAAGATTATACTTATCGTGTTTATTTACAGAATATTTCATTCTAATAGTTGTTTAAATATTGATGAGGGATATGCCCCTAAGCAAAATGTTTACAATAATATGACTAAAAGCGTTTAAAGAAAAGCATTAACGTTTTTTTCTATTCTTGCGGCAATATTGGTATTCTCTGCTTTAACGAATTTTTCGCCCGTTACTTTTTCGTAAAGTTCGATATACCTGTCTGTAATGTCGTTGATAATGGTGTTTGTCATCTCAGGAATGGTTTGTCCTTCTTTGCCTTGAAAACCATTTTCAATTAACCATTGTCTTACAAATTCTTTAGACAGTTGTTTTTGTTTTTCTCCTTTGTCTTGACGGGCTTGGTAGCCTTCAGCGTAAAAATAACGAGAAGAATCTGGCGTATGAATTTCATCAATTAAGTAGATTTTACCCTCTAATTTTCCAAATTCATATTTTGTATCAACCAATATTAAGCCTTGAGCAGCCACCATTTCGGTGCCTCTGGCAAATAATGCTTGGGTATATTTTTCTAGCTGTATATAATCTGCTTCAGTAATAATGCCTTGCTTTAATATTTCTTCTCTAGAAATATCTTCATCATGTCCTGCATCTGCTTTGGTTGTTGGGGTAATGATGGGGTTTGGCAATTTGTCGTTTTCACGTAAACCTTCTGGTAAACTTACGCCACAAATTACCCGTTTCCCTAGCGCATATTCACGGGCGGCATGTCCGGCTAAATAACCTCTAATCACCATTTCTACTTTAAATGGTTCACATTTTAAACCCACTGTTACATTGGGATCAGGTGAAGCACTCACCCAATTGGGTACAATATCTTTGGTTGCTTCCAGGTTTTTGTAAGCAATTTGATTTAATACTTGTCCTTTATAGGGTATTGGTTTAGGCAATACGACATCAAAAGCCGAAATACGATCACTTGCTACAACCACCAGTTTATCCGCAAAATGATAAACATCACGCACTTTGCCACGATAGAAATCTGTTTGGCCAGCGAATTTGAAATTTGTTTCTTTTATTGCATTCATACTTATGACAAAAGTAAAACATTCAAATGATATTCAATAGAGTATTGCCTTGTTTTTATAGTAAGCTTTTTAGATTCGTTTCTTTCGTATTTTTAAGGTAGCGTTTATCATTTTAGCTAATATATATCATAGTTTATTGTATTTGTTTCATTTACCTTTCCAAAAAAAAGCAATATGAAAGACAACTATACCTCATTTTTATTTTTCACTGGCAAAGGCGGTGTTGGGAAAACCTCCTTAGCTTGTGCGACAGCCATTAAATTGGCAGATGAAGGGAAAAATGTATTGCTCATCAGTACAGATCCTGCTTCTAATTTAGGCGATGTGTTAGCGACCAAGGTAGAAGGATTTATAAAGCCTCATCAAGATTTACCCACCTTATATACCATCAATATCGATGCCGAATTGTCTGCTGAAGAATACCGTAAACGGGTGGTAGATTCGCTGACAGGGATAGTTGCGACGGCGGAAATTGAAAAGGTAAAAGAAGAGCTTTCGGGTGCTTGTACAACAGAAATCGCTTCATTTGATGAGTTCTCGAGATTCATTACTGGAGAAGCCAATGAAATGGCTTATGATGTGGTGATTTTTGATACTGCACCTACCGGTCATACCCTGAGGCTGTTGGAATTACCTGCTGCTTGGGATACTTTTTTGGAAACGAATGCCAAAGGTGCCTCCTGTATTGGCCCTTCTTCTGCGTTGAAAAGCAGCAAAGAACGATACAAAAAAGTAGTAAACACCTTAAGAGACCCTCTTAAAACTACTTTCTTTTTGGTGGCCAGGGCTCAAAAATCTGCCTTAAAAGAAGCGGCAAAGACAAGTCTAGAGCTGTTAGATTTAGGCATGCGCAATCAGAAATTGCTTATCAATGGCGTCTTTAAAGCTATTGATCAATTAGATCCCATTGCAAAGCGCATTGAATTGCTTGGTGAAAATGAATTGACGGACTTGCCAGTTGCTTTACAAAATTTAGATACGACTTTTTTTCCTTTGTTGCCATACCAACTATTGGGACTAGAAAAATTAAGGTCGATATTTCAAAAAGAGTTACAACATCATTTAATTGATAGTGCTTTGGCCACAATTAGTACGGTTACCATTTCTTTACCCAATTTGTCGAACCTTGTAGATACGCTTGAAAACAATAAAACGAGTGGTTTAATTATGACCATGGGGAAAGGTGGAGTAGGTAAAACTATTGTGGCAGCCACCATTGCCACAATGTTGGCGAAACGTGGTCACCAGGTTTTGCTCACCACAACCGATCCCGCGGCGCATATCAAAGACTTTATTAACCAATTAGAGGTACAACCACCAACTTTGACGGTAGAAAGAATCGATCCTAAAGTGGAAACTTCGGAATATATTGCAAAAATTGTTGCTCAAAAAGGGGAGGGATTAGATCTCGAAGCGAAAAAATTATTGTTAGAAGATTTGAAATCACCATGTACGGAAGAGGTTGCTGTGTTTCATGCGTTCTCAAAAGCGATTCAACGTGCAAAGCGCCAGTTTGTAGTAATCGATACCGCACCCACCGGTCATACCTTGTTATTGCTTGATACTACTGGCAGTTATCATCGTGAAGTATTGAGGAATACAGCATTTAATCATGGTAAAATAATGACACCACTCATGGCTTTACAAGACGTAGATTTTGCTAAAATACTCTTGGTGTCACTTCCCGAAACAACCCCAATGCGTGAAGCCGAAGGACTTCAAAATGACCTTCAACGAGCCGGTATTGTTCCTTTTGCTTGGGTAATAAACCAATCATTTGCTTCATTATCCCAATTGAAAGATCCCGTTTTGAGAAAAAAGGCTTCGGCTGAAATTCCAATTATTCAATATGTGGAAAATAATTTGTCGACCAAAACTTTCTGTATTCCTTATATTTCTGAATCCAATATGCTTCCTGCTTTGTTAAATTTGTATGACAAATGAGTGAATAATTGCTTTGTTTTATATTCCGATTGGTCATCAATTCACTGGATCTTTGATGGGAATATAGGTGAATATTGGAAAAAGGGTTTAAATTTGTTGCATTATCAATTGATGGTAATTGCTCAGTTTAGGTAGCGTAGGATTGATGCAAACTGAAGCTGTTATGTCACTTAAATTTCCTGTTTATGTCCCTTTCCTTAACGCAAACCCAGTTTCCTGATTTTCTTTGGATGGATTACAAAGCGCCACAAAAAGAAGATTTAGAAGCGGTAGCAGAGCAACATCATCTCGATTATTTTACGGTGTTGACTTGTCTAGAATCGGGACATTTGCCTAAAATTGAGCAACATGGTGAATATAACTTTATCATACTAAGGGCTTATTCGGCAAAACAACACCAAAATGTAACCACTGTGCAGGCTTTGTCAGATAAGGTCGCGTTCTTTTACAACGACAATTTATTGGTGACCATTCATCGGGTAGATTTTCCTTTTTTTGAACTGGTACGCACCAAATACAATCCTACAATGAAAGATTTAAAGGTGGTTGAGCTGATGACAACTTTGTTTTTACAAATTTTTAAAACATTTAAAGCACCTGCAGAATGGCAATCGCAACAAATGAATAAAATTGAGGACATTATCTTTTTGGAAGACCTGCATAAGATTTCTTTAGAAAATTTATATTATCAAAAAACAGAAACAAGGATCAGTAAAAAACTCCTTATGCTCTCACAAGAGGTTATTAATCAGTTTCAAACAACAAAAAAAGGAAAACCAGAATTAAGGTATGTACAAGATTTGTTGTCTAAATTAATATTAGAGTACGACGAAGCATTGGAAGATGCCCATAACTTGATGCATACCTATCTGTCGGTTTCTTCTCAAAAAAATAATGATACGATGAAATTATTGACCATTGTGTCGATGTTTTTTTTACCCTTAACTTTTATTGTAGGTCTCTACGGGATGAATTTTGAGTTTATGCCCGAATTGCATTGGAAATATGGTTATCCGGTCACGGTGGTTTCTATGATAGGTTTATGCGGGTTTATTTATTATGTGTTTAAAAAACGAAAAGTAATTTAGCCTTGTGTTTAGATGGCTGTGATTTTTTTTCCAAGCCGAAGGAATTTTTTAAAGTATAGGATTATCAAAGCTCATTTTACATACTTATAAGCAAGCATTCGTGTTTTTTTTTTACATTGCTTCATATTTCAATTATGATGTCATTCAAAGAAAAGTATAAAGGAAAGTTTGTGGTTTTAATGCCGGTGTTGGTGGTTGCCATAGGCATTGCTGTAATGATGGTGTTAAGCAAGTTTAAAGAATCAAAACCCAAAGCCATCGATGTGCCAACACTTAAATATGTAGAGGCAATTCCAGTAAAATATGAAACTATTCCTACTACATTGTTGGCTTTTGGCAAAGTGAGTAGTGCACAATCTATTCTTTTGGTGG
>JBIKPL010000126.1:0-7577 GCA_044357485.1 Cytophagales bacterium | reverse complement strand
GTTCGTACTGCCCTAATGATATCAACGGCCTCTATTGGTGCAGTACGGTTGACGGTGTTAATTCGCGCCTCTTGCATTTCAAAAGCAACAGTGCCAACATGTTTTCCAACAACCGAGCAGATGCACTAGCTGTTCGTTGCATCAAGAATTAATACTTTGATCAGCGTAGCGATTTAAATATTTATATCCTGCCATTCTTATAAATAGTGTGGCAGGATATTTCACTAGCAATTCATTGATTATAAAACAGTACCGCTGATGTATGGTTTAAAAAAGGATGGGTTTGTGATTGGTTTGGTTTTTATGGCTATGCTCAGCAATGCCCAAACTATTGCGGGTAAATTATCCTTTTTAGCCCATCAAGAAATATCTCTCGAGGTATTTTGATACCCCCCTTTCCACTCGTTATTGCACAACCTAAAACACACTCAAAAAATAATTCAATTTTTAGGTTAATTTTTAGTCCTTCACTTGTCTTTTGTGAAGAGAGTAAAAAAATTTTTATAATTTTGATTACTAAAAAAATAATGCTAATTTTATTTTTAGTGCTTAATAAAGCATACAACCATATAAATTCGCACAACCAATAATCAACCTTCATAACTATGAAAACAAACTTGACAAAAAGAGTATTTAGTGTGATGGTATTCAGCTTCTTATGGGGGGGGGGTAAATGCCCAGGTAGGTATAGGTACCAATTCTCCTAACGCCTCGGCGGAATTGGATATAACAAGCACCAACAAAGGTTTTTTACCTCCTCGTATGACACAAGCCCAAAGAGATGCCATAGCTAGCCCAGCGGCAGGGCTTATGGTTTGGTGTACCAATTGTGGCTCATCGGGAGAATTACAGGTTTTCAACGGTACTACTTGGAGCAGTTTAAGTAGTGCACAGGTAGGTACTATTTCTACACTTACTTGTGGCTCTGCAACCAATAATGGTACTTTAGTTTCTGGAATTGCTGCTAGTAGTGTAAGTAGTGAGATTCCTTATTCTGGAGGAAATAGTGGTACGCATGCCGGACAAACGGTAACCTCTACAGGAGTAACAGGTTTAACAGCAACTTTATCATCGGGTGTTTTTGCTAGTTCTGGTAATTTAACCTATACCATTACAGGAACTCCTGCAAGTAGTGGTACCGCTACTTTTGCTTTAAACATAGGCGGACAATCTTGTAATTTAACACGAACTGTTAATGCTGGTTTAATTACAACAATAACCTGTGGTTCCGCTACCAACAATGGTACATTAGTGCATGGAGTTGCTGCTAGTGGCGTTACAAGTGTAATACCTTATACTGGTGGTAATGCAGGACCTCATAGTGGACAAACGGTTACTTCTACTGGTGTAACAGGTTTAACAGCCACTTTAAGTGCGGGAAATTTTGCAAGTGGTGATGCAACTTTAACCTATACCATTACAGGTACCCCTGCAAGTAGTGGTACAGCAAGCTTTGCCATTAACATAGGTGGACAAACTTGTACGTTGACACGTACCGTAAATACAGGAACTATAACAGGTTTAACTTGTGGTTCGGCAACTAACAATGGAACCTTAACATCAGGCACAGCTGCAAGTGGAGTAAACACTGTAGTTCCTTACACTGGTGGAAATGCAGGACCTCATAGTGGACAAACAGTAACTTCAACAGGCATTACAGGTTTAACAGCCACTTTAAGTGCAGGTACTTTTGCGAGTGGAGGTGGTAGTGTAACCTATACCATCACAGGTACACCATCTGGTGCAGGTACAGCTACTTTTGCTTTAAACATAGGCGGACAAACCTGTAATTTAACACGTACAACATACGCAGTTGGAACAATAACAGGATTGACTTGCGGTTCACCAACCAATAATGGCACTTTAAGTGCAGGTGCGGCTGCAAGTGGAGTTACAAGTGATATTCCTTATACTGGCGGGAATGGGGGTTCACATAATGGACAAACCGTTACTTCTACAGGGGTTACAGGATTAACAGCCACCTTAAGTGCAGGTATTTTTGCAAGTGGTAGTGGTAGTTTAACGTATACCATTACGGGTACCCCCGATTATGAAGGTACCGCATCTTTTGCTTTAACTATTGGTGGACAAAGTTGTACTTTAACCCGTACAGTTACTTGTATGTCTGGTGCTACAACAGTTGTAGATGTAGTATCTCCAACGGGAAAAACTTGGATGGATAGAAATTTAGGTGCAACGAGAGCCGCTACATCAAAGAATGATCAAGCAGCATATGGGGATTTATATCAATGGGGACGATTAAAAGATGGGCATCAATGTCGTAATGCTACTTCAACTGCTACTTTAAGCTCAACAGATGCGCCTGGTCATGGTAATTATATAACAAATGGTTCAGATCCAGGAGATTGGAGAAGCCCTAAAAATGATGCTTTATGGCAGGGAGTAAATGGCACAAATAATCCTTGCCCTAGTGGGTATAGGTTACCAACTACTACCGAAGTTAAAGCTGAAATTGCAACATTTTCAGGAGGTTCAACTCCTACAGCAGCTTTTAATCATGTACTTAAATTTACCTGGGGTAGTGGTTCACAATATTGGGTGGGTACAGTTAATGGTAACTACAGCGATTATATTGAAAATCATGCGAACGACGTGAACTTTTATGTTCAAGACTCCCCTTATTATTCTGAACGTTCCAACCGCCGCATTGTTCGTTGTATAAAAAATTAATACGGAGTTACTTCCTCAATCGCTAGGCTCCTGCCTAGTGACTGTTATGAATAAAGCATCTTGCCGCTTAAGTGGCTAGAAGCCAAGATGAACATATCCTGCCATCCCCCTCAATCGGGTGGCAGGATTTTTTAATAGTAATTCATTGATTATAAAATAGTACTGTTTATGAATGGTATAAAACAGTATGGGTTTGTGATAGGTTTAGTTTTATGGCTATGCTAAGCAATGCCCAAACTATTTCGGGTAAATTATCCTTATTAGCCCATCAAGATTAATCAAACATTGCTTTAAATTAATCGGGGACGATGTTGAGTTTACAAATTCTCTATAAGTGTTTATTTAAATGGGTTTTAATAACTATTTAACAGTTTAAAAAAGTGTATTTTTTTAAGGGTATTACAAATCAAAATATTGCTTAACAGCAAACTCATATTGATGGATGAATATTTCCTTCATTGCTGAAATATTGTTTTGCTCGTAAAATAACAGCATTGCTTTTTTGTAATCCACAGCAGATACGGTTCTAAAACTTAGCGGACAATAATTATGGCTCATTAAAACAGCATTGCTCATTATTCTGGCAGTTCGTTTATTACCATCCTCAAAAGCTTGTAAGTAGGATAGTAAACAAAGTAGTAATAGCCCTTTTTCAAAAATATTATTTTTACTATTAACCAACTTAACAATTCCCTCGAGCTCTTCTTTAATTTGAGTTTCAATAGAAAGAGGACGGTAGTTTGTACCTGTTATTGCTACCGCTCTTCTTCTAATAGTATTACTCACGCCTAAACCACCTATCAATAGCGTGTGAATATCAATAATTTTGTTTACGGTTAATGGTTTTAAATAATCCAAATCGTCAGTAATAAAATCTAGCGCTTTTTTATGATTTAAAAGCATGGTAGCGTCCTCCTTGGATTTTCCTTTTGCTAATTCCTGTTGTTTAATCAAAGCCTCTGTTTCCAACAAAGAATAAGTGTTTCCTTCTATTTCCGAAGACTTCCAAATCAAATCAATCGCTAGCACCTCTAATCTTTTTTTGTAAATACCCTTTTCAACCGATTGAATACTTTTTAAATACCTGTCTTGGATTTTGTTTAATTTTTGTTGCTCCTTTTCTGTAAACAACGAAGCTTTTTGAAGAACATCCCTAAGCAAATTAAAATCATAGGAGCTCTTGGCATTTCTATCGTCCATTTCTTTCTGATAGTAATCATCAAGATTGATAGATGCTAACAGTTCAAACGTAGCAGAAATTACATACTTTGTAGATCTCCCAGCCCCGGTAACCTGAAGTTTATTTTCATCAACAAGTTCCTTTAAGTACTTTCTAACAGTACTTTCGCCTAAATCAAACAAGTTGTATAATTCCGAAGCTGATAAAGCCCCACGCTCGTGAATTAAATTAATAATCTTAGATAGGTATTTTTCTCTCATATCTATTTTTTTGCTATACAATTAATATTTTCCTGCTACAATAACCATTAATTATAGCATAAAAAACAGAATAATCTAGCAGAAAAATATAACAGCTTAATTTAATGGGGACAGCTTTAATTTACAACATGTTATGTAAGGCTTGATTTTATTAATGTTTTACTTAAAAAATGTTGTAAAAATAAGTGTGTTTTTAGAGGTGTTTAAATTGAATTTGTTTGTTGATCAAACGTTAAAAATACAATTAAACTTATGGATATTTTTGGATAAAATAAAGATATATATTGATAAAACTCTATTTTTGGGTATATTTGGATAAATTATAGATATATCTTTAAATCAAAAATAATTTATGGATCAAAAACTATTGTTTTCGGGAGCAGTTTTCATGCAAATCATGAAGCAATTAAGTGTTATTGATAGTTTTAAAGGGAATTGGAAGGCTTTAAATATTCAGGAAAATAATTCCTTGAAAGAGCTTCGAAAAATTGCAACTATTGAAAGTATTGGATCATCTACTCGTATTGAAGGGGCAACATTGGATGATGAAGAAGTAAAAAGTCTTTTACAATCTCTTAAAATAACCAAACTCACCTCAAGAGCCGAGCAAGAAGTTGCGGGATATTACGAAACATTACAAGTTATTTTAGAAAATTACGATGAAATAGATTTATCCGAAAGGTATATACACCAATTGCACCACATTTTACTTAAATATAGCAGTAAAGACAAAACACACCGAGGGAAATATAAATCGCTTTCCAATAAGGTAGTAGCCAATTATCCCGACGGTTCGCAAAAAACAATTTTTCAAACTACCGATCCTGCAATGACAGGAAAAGAAATGGAGGAATTACTAATTTGGGTAAACGAACGCTTTGTTAAAGAGGATATTCATCCAATTTTGGTTACTTGTGCCTTTGTGTATGAGTTTTTATCTATCCACCCTTACCAAGATGGAAACGGAAGATTATCACGCTTGCTAACCACCTTTTTACTTATGAAACAGGGTTATGGCTTTGTTCAATATATTTCCTTTGAGCACATCATTGAAAAAAGAAAAGATGATTACTATAAAGCTTTAATGGACGGACAAAAAAATCGCTATCAGGAAAATGAGCGAATAGATGGTTGGGTGCTATTTTTCTTAGATTGTTTAGTAACACTAACAAAGCGATTAGAGGCAAAATATGAAATATACAGTAACCTAAAGCCTTTATTAAATTTAAGGCAACAAAAAGTACTTGAATTTATTAAAGAACAAAAAACGGTTCAAATGGCATCCATTGAATTGGCATTTGCAGAAGAATCCCGAAACACACTTAAAAAAGATGTTGCCTATTTGGTGAGGGAACAATTAATTTTAAAAACAGGAGAAAGAAAAGGTACCTGTTATCACGTTAAGAAAGAAGTTGATCTGGATTAATAAATAGTATATATGAGTGACAGACACCAAATTTTTTTGTGTATTTAACCCTTGGCAGTTGGACTCACCTTACACAAAAGTTGCTAAATAAAGAATACTAGTAAGCAATACTAACCTAACTACTTTACCAATGCCTGATAGGTATTTATAGCGGAAGTTTTAGCTAAGCAGTATTTGTGCTGGGTTGTTAAAAGAGTGAAGTAAGACTTTATTAAAAAGATGCTTTGTATCAAAAAATGATACTTTTGATACCATATCCTGCCATCCCACTCAATCGGGTGGCAGGATTTTTTAATAGTAATTCATTGATTATAAAATAGTACCGCTTATGAATGGTATAAAACAGTATGGGTTTGTGATAGGTTTGGTTTTGATGGCTATGCTCAGCAATGCCCAAACTATTTCGGGTAAATGACCCTTATTGGCCAATTAATATTAATCAAACATTGCTTTTAAAGGCGGCTCTCATGATTTCTTGTTCTATTCTTGAGATTCCAATTTTATTTGCTAATACTTCCCATTGATTTACAGCTTGTGCTACTTCTAAAATAATGTTATTCATAGCGTTCATATTTAATCTAAAATATTCACCCACACTTTTAGCAAGTTCTATATCCAAATCATTATTGTCTATGTCAATATTTAACGATAAACCATTTTTATCTACCGAAGGGTTGATGTCGTAAGCTGGAGAAAGTCTCCATCCTTTATTGGAAAGTATGAATCCATGATTTCTTAAGTGATCATCTGTATTTGAAATTAAAATATTGAATATTATTCTTTTCCATAATTGGGCTAAATCTTCTTTAATATTTGCTCCATATTGTTGAATAACCTCTGCAATGTCGAGATAACTTGCCGTTGTATTTTTGAGAATATCTTCATTGTTCCCAGTCATGGTCATAGCGGAAGCAAAATGAATTCGTTCACTTTTAATCCTGTCAAAGCGTTTAGTGAAAAAAGTATTGTATTTGCCTGACACCTTACTCATTTTTGATTCAGACATATTGATTCCTGCTTTTAATGCTAATTGATAGCTTAAATATTCCCAAGCGGCTTTGTCAATGGTGTCATTTTTTGAAGGGAATTTGGCAATCCATAAATGCTTATGTTCATCAATAATATTTGCTTTAGGTCTTGCTCCACCCAACGATGAACCTGGTGCTATCAATTGTGCTAACCATTTTTGTACTTCATCGTTATCTTTATCACTTTCTATGAAGTCAACAGCGTGTTGTAGTTGCCCCACAGATGACCATGGCGGAGTAGGACTATGGGCAGTATTGTCTAAAAAATCACCTTTGGGGTCAAGTTTAAATCTCAAAGCACCCATACGGCTTTCATCGTACACACCTAACAAAAAATCTATTTCATATAAATTTGATGGAGATTTACCTTGTTCTTTAGCTATAGCACTTGCTCTCCTTTTCATCAAGGTTCTTCCCCAAGTGTCGGGCATGCTATCCAAAAAAATTCCAAAATTTTCTTTTGAAACAGGAAATTGTGGTCCAGCATAATATTGAATATCAGGGTCTAGTAAAAAAGATTGATTAGATTTTAACCACTCTTTTTCATATTCAAAACTAAATAATTTTCGTCCTTTACCCTGATGTGCAGATAGAATTCCAATTAGTTTAGGTTCATTCATCCCTAACCAATGCGCATAAACAAATATGTCGGTTTTATTAATTGCCATTGCTTTGAAAATTATAGGAGTGCAATATCTTGGAGTTTGCGACCCAATGCATCATCAGAGGCAAGTTTTAGAAAATCATTTTGAAGTCCTAAGGTTTTTAGCACATTAAAATATGCCCCCATAGCCACCTTGGGGTTACCTTTTTCAATTTCATACAAAGTTGACCTGGCAATATCTGCTCTCTCTGCAACTTGAATTGTGGTTAACTTTCTTCTTTTTCTTGCTAGCTTAATATTTTCTCCTAATGTTTCAAGTATAGCACTGTATTTTGGAGATAGTATTTGTTTTTTACTGCTCATTTGTTCGCTATTTCATACAAATATA
>JBIKPL010000125.1:0-7584 GCA_044357485.1 Cytophagales bacterium | reverse complement strand
TAGTAGCATCAATATCCTCCGGAGAGGTTACAATAACAAATGAATTGCCGTTGGTTCTTACCGCTAACTCCTCTGCAATGGTTTGTAGACTTAGCATTTTATTTATATCATCAGCAATAAACTGACCTACTTCATCAGCACAAAAAATGATGCGTTGTTTATCTAACTCACAATGCTTGTTTACAATCTTTGCAAAAGTTTCTATATCTATTTTATAGGTGCTTCGTTGGTTATTGATTATGTCTCTTGCTTCTTCGGGTTTAATATCTCTTGTTTGTGCATAAACAGTAATCAATTCATTCAAATGCCAAGAAACATCATTCCTGTGCAACTCCCAAGCATAATTGCAGTGTTTGTAATAGTTGTCTTTAAATTTTTCAAACAAGCCATTTTGGTCAAGTTGTCTTTCGATTTCTGCAATCTCAGGATAAATGGGATGATAGCCATAGCTTTCATTGAGTGCCTTTAAAAAAACCATTAGTACACGGTCTGAAAAACTCTCCGTATTGTCAAAACCGTCAGCTTTACCTTGTATGTTAAAAAGAATTGCCTTATTTGTAATTTTGGATGCCTTTTTAATGTTGGCTTGGAAATCAAAATCACTTTCTGCCTTTTCACTAAAAATATCAGCACTTTTTTTATTATTGATTTCTTTGTTGTTTAGCACCAAAGAAATCATTTTTAGTAAATGTGATTTACCCGAACCATAATAACCAGAAATCCAAACACTACTGTTCACTTTTTGTTTTGCAATAGCATCAAATAACTCTGGTAACAATCTTGGTTTTAATAGTTCTTTGGTTATTACATATTCTTCCAACTCCTGCATCAAATTCCTATCGTCATTTGAATAAATAACACCACCAATTTCTCTTGTGATATCGTTTTTGTATATACTATATTGTGTTGGCATCTTAGTTATAATTATTTAGGTTGAAGGCTCTGTATTCGTTGTCTTCATTGATACTTCCAAACAGGTTCAATGAATAGTTATCATATAAGCCTGGATAAAAAAAGATGAAAGGTTCATTGTTTAGTAAAGATTGTATATTAACTAAAACGGGAACCATTGATAGTTGCTGGTAAACTTTATCAATACCATAAATAAAGACCATGCGGTGATCTGATTCTATCATTTTTTCTTGTATGTATGGCATTATATTGTCTTTTACACTTAATGAACCTTGGAGATTTCTTTTAAATTCTCTTTTAAGTAAATTCTGCTCATTTTCAAGAACCTTTTGTAACGTACCTTTTGCTTTGAGCACATCAAGGCATAAATTATATAAATCAATAGCGATTACAGGAACATTAGCTGCATTCAGTCTTTTTATAAGAGATTGAATTTGTTCATCCACTGTAACTTGCTGAGCTATTTCATAAGGCTGAATAAATATTGGTTTATTACCACCTAACCCTTCACGATTGATGAAACGACTGCCTGACAGTATTTTAAATAACCTATCAAAAAGCTGGGGTATATTTTCTTTTTTTGTATTAACCATGAACAGTTGATTTTTTTAATGACTTTATTTCAGCATCAGAGCATAAGAAGCCAGCGAAGAGTGAGGTATCATCATTCTGAATTGATTTTATTGAATCGTCACTTAAAAAAGGTTTTATTATTATACCTTCTTTAGCAGAATTTATTAACCCTATTTGTTCTAACATTTTAAATAAAACCTGTTTTACTTTATACGTTGTTTTTTCAGTAATAACATTTAGTTCATTATTAGTTAAAGACTTTGCATTAAAAAAACTTGTATAATCAGATTCAATCAAAACATTGTTGTAGAGCAGGTACTTCATTCTGATTACTTCAATCACAAAATCGCTGAAAAAAGAATACGCTTTTAAAAGTGATAATAAAACCATTGCTTTACTTTCATCAGGACTACCATGAACCAATAGATTTAATTGTTCATTGGTAAGTAATTCTATTCTTTTTTTTAATTCATGGTATATTCTTAGAGAAGTATTCTGTTTTGTTTTATTTATCAGGTTATTCACTTGTACAGAAAGTTTAACCTTTTCCCAATCTTGCAAACGAACATACTCTTCAGCAATAATTAATGTTTCTGCTAATAAAGCAGAAGCACCTGTGAATGAGAATGAGTATTTGTTTTTTAGTACCACTTAACTATTCGTTTTGTAATTATTTATTATTATGTTGATTTAACTTACCAGTTATTGCTTTTTAACAAACATAACCTACATTTTTTGTATAATCATTTTTTTAATCATTAATTCAAGTAAACTTACTTTAAGAACTATTGTTATTATACTAATAATTAATTACGCATAGTTTATATCAAGTAACTGAATAAGCATTTTAGGTGTAAAAGTAAGACTTAAATTGAGTATTTGTATCAATTTGCTAATAGGTTTATTAGATTAAATATCCATACTAAATATCTTAAAATATACGAAAATGTTTTTTTTAGTATTTTATTGATTGTTGGATGTATAAAATTATTTAATCTAATTATTGATTTATTTGCTTTAAAAAGCATATTATCAAAATGCTTTTTTGATAATTGATTAATTTCAATATTACCTACCTCAATGTCACATTTTCACCTTCCAACCCCACAATCACCTCTAAAGTAGAGCATAGTTAGTTTCTAAATCACTGTTTATAACAAAACAATATTCACTTTTTGTATAAGGTATAATTTTTCGTCTGGCTAGTAAAAAACAGAAAGGAAAATATTGGGTTGATGCCATTGTCTTGATTTTGTGGTTCCATGATCCGGTATTTTTAAATTTAGCCCGTAATACTAATTCGCATGATTGCATCCTATCTGCAATGGAGATTTTATTTGTAGGTCGGGCGTATTTTGTTTTCATTGCAGATAGGTTGCAAAATACTCGCGTAAATTGCACAAAATGAATTAATTTCTTTAATTAGATTATGGATAAAAAATTGAATAAAAAAGATTTGTATGAAAGCTCAATTTCTAAATCTGAAGCTTTAAAATTATTTTTTGACACGGCCGAAGAAATCGTTGAACATATATTCAAACTATTTATTTATCAAAATTCACCCAATTACGATAAATGGAAAAATAAAATTGCAACTTTTTGTATTCAAAGTGAGTCATATACTATTATAAGATCACGTAACGGCAACTTAAATCAAAGTGATTATTTTAAGGCTATGTATGATTTTATAGAAACAGCGTTTGATAAAGAAAATAAGTATAACCTAATCATCTGTAAGTATAAATTAAACACTATAAGACGTGAAATTAAAAATATAGAAGAACCTATTCCATACATTTATTTCATTAAATATATGGTAGATATCACGAATACGATCAATGATATGTCAGTTTATTTATCACAAAATAAAAATGTACTTGAAAGTGATATTATTTTAATCATCAATAAAAATCTGCCTAAATTTCATTGAAAAACCTATAAATATTCGAATGAAAAAATCAAAAATAGCTCCAAAACATGTGCTTAAAACACAAATTGGCAATTTGTATTTTGAAGAAAATCAAAGTCAATTGCCATTGTTTTTGAGTTATGCAAACTTAAAATTTAGTATTCAATTTAATCAAAACCTATTGATTGATTTGTTAAAAATTTGTTTTAAACATATCAATTCAAACAAAGAATATGCTCGTGTATTTTGGCATGTAGCAAACGAATATTCGTTTCAAGAAGATTACTCAACTAGGGAAGTTTTGTTTCAACCTAAAACCTTGGTTAATTTATTATCAATTGATAATGAGGAAGCTAAAAAAGTACTTAGTTTGCCAAAATTGAAATATGTAGATTATTATACGTTGGGTTTTCAAATACTAATTGGTGATGAATTCGATGATGTAAACAAACCTTTATTTGCCTATTTTTTAATTCAATTTTTGAAAGATAAACCTTTTAAATGGCCTCATTTCAACAAAAATGCTACCACTATTACCAAGCAAAGATTGCTTAAATGTGATAAATTGTATCAATTTATAGACGATCATCCATTTTTTAGTGTAAAGTATTTTCTTTTATTGTTGAATACAAAGGTTGAGTTAAGTCCAGCACAAATCATGGAATGGTTTATCTATAAGTATGTCAGTTATAGTAGTATTAGTTTGGGCTATAGAACTTTTTACTGGGATATAGCTTGGGAATATTTAAGTAGAAATGAATCTCTTTGGCATGATGTGAATGAAGATGAAACTGAAATGATTGATTATTTTCAGTTACATTTCCCTCTTTTATTTGAAGAATACAAAAGCTACGATATTGGCAGGCTCGAAACCTATGATTATATCAGTATGGGTATAGATGAGATCAGAACAGGTGAACTGCCTTTTGATATACAAGCAGTTGTAGCGAGGTATTTGTTTTTATACCTTGAAGATTTTTAGTTTTTAGGTACTTGGTATTGGGTATCAGGTACTAGGTATTAGGTATTAGGTACAGAGTATAGAGTACTGAGTAAAGGGTACAGGGTACTGAGTACTGGGTACAGAGTACAGAGTACATTGGTGTTAAGAACTTAATACCTTGTACCTAATACTAAAAAAATCAGTTCTTAATTTTGAGTTGTCGACATTTTGTCGATAATTGAGGTTTAATAAATTAGTTTTATGAGCAATATTAAATTATTTGAAGAAAAAAAAGTACGTTCTATTTACAATGAACAGGAAGGGGAATGGTATTTTTCTATTATCAATGTAATAGCAGTTTAAATATACACAATTATGACAGACTTAAAATTATTTGAAACCGCCTCAATACGTTCGTTTTATGATGAAGTAAATGAGAAATGGTACTTTTCAATTGTAGATGTTATTGAAGTTTTATCCGAATCAATAAATCCGACAGATTATTTAAAAAAACTACGAAAGCGGGATGTAGAACTTGGTAACTACCTAGGGACAAATTGTCCCCAGGTAGCAATGGTAAATAAATCGGGTGTAAAAAGAAAAACTTTAGCAGGAACAAATCAAGATTTACTTCGCCTCATTCAATCTATCCCCTCTCCAAAAGCAGAACCATTCAAACAATGGTTAGCTAAAGTGGGTGCTGAACGAATAGCCGAAATTGAAAATCCTGAATTGGCACAAACAAGAATAAGGGAAATATACAAAGCTAAAGGTTACAGTAATGAATGGATTGAAAAACGAATAAGAGGTATACTGGTTCGTGATGAACTTACCAACGAATGGAAACAGCGTGGAGTAAAAGAGGGCAAGGAATATTCCATACTCACAGCAGAAATCAGCAAAGCTACCTTTGGTATTATTCCTAGTGAGTATAAAAAAATAAAAGGTTTAACCAAAGCTTCCGAAAATCTACGAGATCACATGACCGATTTAGAATTGATTTTCACAATGCTTGGCGAAGCTTCCACAACTGAAATCGCCAAGAATAAAAATGCACAAGGTTTTATAGAAAATCACAAAGCAGCCAAAGCAGGTGGCAACATTGCAGGAAATGCCCGAAAGGAATTAGAACAAAAATCAGGTAAAAAAATAGTGAGCAAACAAAACTTTAAAGATTTAACAGGAAGTAAAGAATTGGAAGAGTAATAGATTGCAATGAATTTAGTCAAATTGTTGAAATTTTAAAATAAATTATCATGCTCTACTTTTCTGAATGGTTAACATCAAATAAATTAAATAGGGACGTATTGAATCAGATTACTTTTCTATTGGATAAACATGCTATTAAATATACACTCTTGCCCAACACCAAAGATATTTGGGCAAGAGATTATATGCCGATACAGGTTAATCATCAAAATTTTGTGGAATATATTTATCAGCCTGATTATTTAATTGATGAGCCAAATTTTATAACAAAAACAAATGAAGTATGTAAATCAATAGGAATTGAAACGGTGAAAACCAAATTGATTTTGGATGGTGGCAATGTGGTAAAGTATCAAAACAAAGCCATTTTAACTGATAAAATATTTCTAGAAAATGCCTTTCAATTCACTGAACAAGAAGTCATGGAAGAGCTCAAAAAAGCATTCCAATTAGAGTATGTTTTTATAATCCCCTGGGATACTTCAGAACCTTATGGGCATGCAGATGGTATGGTTCGCTTTGTAGATGAAAACACCATTTTAACACATGGGTTTTACAGAACCTATCCAACAAAATTTCAAGCAAAAATTTATGAGGCATTGAAAACCCTCAATATTATAGAGCTCAATTTTGAGGTAAAATCACCTGATGAAAACTTTAATTGGGGTTATATCAATTTTCTACAAACCCCAGAAATCATACTCGTTCCAGTATTCGGAATTGAAGAAGATAAACAAGCATTAGAGCAAATAGGCAAAGCATTTACTCGATATGCCGCATCAAAAATGATATATCCCATAAACATGAAATCATTTGTTAAAAAAGGCGGTGGCGCATTGAATTGTATTAGTTGGGAGGTAGAAAGTGGAAATTAATTATTAATCTTTCAGAGCAAAATGATAAGATTATTCGTCCATGTAATTTCTGCCACCAGTGGTGGCAGTTTTGATAAATCTTTAGTTGGTTTCAAAAAAAATGCTTCAAATGTGTAGTTTAGTCGATGTCTAATAGTCTTTTAAATTTGTTGGCATCAAGGGAAATCGTATTGTAATTCTTTGCTCATTTTTTTACTTTTGTTCAATGTTTTAATATTTCCCAATAGCCTTCTTTTCTTCCTCCTATTCTTTGGATAAAATTGTATTCTCGTAGTTTTTTGAGATGATCCTGTACTGAACGCTCCGAAACCCCAATTATACTTCCGATTTCTTCTGCTGTAAATTCGGGTTTAATAACTAATAGTTGTAAGGTTAAAATCGGTTTTGCTATTTCCTTTCCCGAAGTTATCCCGCAAGTAATTAAAAAACTTAGCTTCAAATTCCCTACCTCAATACCACATTCTCACCTTCTAAATATACAATCACCTCTAAAGTTGGCGGATAGGTGGTGAATAAATTTATAATTTTTCTAATTTTTTTTGTTTTCAGCATGTCGTACGCAGTGTACTGGTTGTATTGTTCTATTGGTCGTATTAATGCAGTAATATCTCCTAAAAAATCAGGGTCTTGCATTTTAGCTTCCATATTTTGCAAAAAGAGTTTTTGGGTTGGGGGTTGGTCAACCACAAAACTCATATATTCTTTATAGCATTGTATTATTTGTTCAGTATTTAATGTGGGTACTTGTGTGAGTGCTTTATACATATCGTATAAATCTCTGCCCTTTCTTCGTTGGTATAAAGCCCTCAATTTTGTGCCTAACAATTCTTCTAAGGTATAGGTGGTAATATTGCAACTGCCACTAAACCAAGCATTGTTTACAGTAAATGGGAATTGCTGCAAACCCAATACTGAAAAGTGTTCTCTACAATTGGTTTCTATTTTTAAACGCAGGTTTTGTACTGGAGGAAATTCAGACTCGAAACGATACACTATGGTATTGTTGTTTTCTTTTTGCTTCACTTTGCCTTCGCCTAAAAAAGCCATTTGCTGTTTTATTCTATCTATTATAAGGCCAAAAGAGTCGCTGGAAATTTGTACTAAATCTATATCTTCAGAATATCGTGGTTGTGGGTTTAAATATAATTTATGCAAAGCCGTGC
>JBIKPL010000469.1:0-2690 GCA_044357485.1 Cytophagales bacterium | reverse complement strand
CCTACTTGATTAAATAAATTTTCAAGTAAATTAAAGTTTTTATCTATTGCTGATTTTCCCTTTAATAATAAATATGTTTGAGGGTTTTTACCTTGAAGTGACAATTCAATTTGTTCAGTATAGTTTTTATTAATTTTTGACAAACTGGTAATTGTAAGTAAACCAGAATGGTTTTGTACCTTCAATTTAAAATCTTTTGGACGCTTTAGCAAAGCTGTCATCTCGTCAAAATCATTTCTCATTTCTTCGGTTGCCATTGTTACATGGTTAAACCAGCTAAAAATCTCTTCTGTTGTAAACAATCTACACAAATCAACATAACCGGGTCTATATCCAAACCAACGTCCCATTTGCATTAATGAATCATACATTTTAGTAGTTCGAAGATAATAACTAATTGAAAGTCCTTCTAAAGTTATTCCTCTTGATAATCGACTACCCCCAACTGCAATTACAGATAAACCAATTTCTTTATGCCTTTCGTAATCTATTTCTTCAATTTTATGATATTCTAAATTTGAAATGGAACGAGTACCGTGAACAGAACGAACATCAATTTTAGAAACAGCTTTTGGTAATTCTAATAAAATTTCACTCCAATCATGTATTTTTATTCTTATATCTTTGTAGTCTAAATTTTCAAGAATATTTTCTGTTGTTGGAACAAAATCTGTCAAATACAATTCTTTAAGTTCGGAAATCAACGAAGCATCTCCACCATTAATAGCATTGGCATATTCTCTCATTTGTTCATTTACAAGATAAGAGACTCTATCAATCCATTTTACTAGCAATGCAACGTGAACAAGCATTGAGTTATGTCTGGTTTGGTGTCCTCGTATTCTACGTATCGCACAAGTAAGAATGAAAGATTTGATAGCCTTTTTTAAACTTTCAGGAAGAAAACAAGGCAATGATTCATCCTTTTTTGGACTTCTATATTGTGGATAATCATTATAATCTACTTCGTCAGCCAATACATAAAAAGGAGATTGTTCAAAATCACTTACCGCTCTAAAGATATTTAAGGGTTCATTGCTAATTCCTGTTTTTGGATTTTCTAAACCGAAAATTTTGGCTGCTCCAATATAGTTTTGAGGTGCTTTTATGTTAATGATAAAATCACGAGGGAATAAATCTTCCCCAATTTTATAAGTTTTATTTTTAACTATAGTTGTTTTTTCATCATTGAACTCTTGTGGTATAAATAAGTTTGCGTAAGGAGTTGCTGTATATCCTATAAAAGTCTTTTGGTCAAACAGACTCAAAAGCACTCTAATTAATTTATTTATTGCTTTTGCTTCATCTATAGATTTTGCTGTATTTACAGATGCTGCATCTGCTTCATCATCAATGATAAGTGTCGGCACATCAAATAATTTTGGTTGTCCATCTATCAATTTAACATTTGAATCTTTTGATAACCAATCTATTAAATTTTCAAGTATGCTTTTATTTTTCTTGATGACAAAAACTATAGGATTTTTACCAATTGGAATATTTAATGAATTTGCAACCTTTTGATTAAAATCTCCTTCGTCACCTTTTGAATAATAAGAAGATGTTAAGGAATAAATATCAGTATTAGCTTTAAACTTGCCAACTCCAACGATGTTATTTTTTTTCTCACGAATAAAGGCTGCACTACTTCTTCCAATAAAACCATCATCAATTCTTTCATGTGTTTGTCGTCTTAATGAGCTAATTGTGCCTGCAATAACGATAATTAGTTTGTAACCAGAATCAACAGCTTTGTTTATAACACCAACATAATTTGATGTTTTACCCGATTGAACATGACCTACCACCATACCTCGTCTATCCCAAGACGTATTTAGTTTTGGATTAACACACTTGTCCAAAATTTTATCAGTAAAATCGTCTAATTCATTCACAGGAAAAGAGGGGTCTTTTTCCTGCATATACAGTTTATACCTATTCCAAAGTTCAAATTTAATTTTAGCTTTTTCATCATTTAGCCACGGTTCAACATTGTCGGTCATTAATGTTATTTCGCCTTTCCCAATGCTGAAATCTGCCATTAATACCTCAAATAATTCATCTTTATTTAATTGTTGTCCTTCTATAATGTTTATAGCCGCAGCTTTTTCAATAGCAGATAAAAGTATTTCTGGTGTAATAGAATCCTTTATATGATTTAAAAGTGTATGACATATTGCCCTAGCTGATTGTTGGATGATACTCATTTTAGATAGTCATTAATTAATGGAAAAAGATTAAAAGGCATAGACTGCAAAATTTGCTGTTTTGCTAAATTTTCAGTGATTCCTTGAGATTTGTAAATTTGAAATAATTCTACCGCAAGCTTTATTAAATCGTCACTTGGGATATCAGAGCTCTTTTCTAGCTCATGATATGAGGGGTCTTCATTTTGATTACCAATTATTAATTCAATCGGTACATTGTCTTCTAAAAGTTTTAATGCTTTACTTAACAAAGCGTTATGATTACTTAGTATAGAATTTATTATTGGGTGATTTCTATTTATTTTGTATTTTTTTATCCCATCTCTATTTTTTTCATCAATCCATAACGGTTCAATATTCGAAATACTAAATTCAGTGCTAATACTTTTTTGTCCTCTCCAATTATATATTTTAGCAGATTTAATTATAGCTATTCTAGCAATTCTGCCTAAATCTTTTCTAATTTCAATTGGTGGCATTGCA
>JBIKPL010000468.1:0-2703 GCA_044357485.1 Cytophagales bacterium | reverse complement strand
GTAACACACCCGTAACGTTGGGAGGAGGAATGACAATGGTAAAAGGTTCTTTAGCAGGATTTGGGGTAGAATGAAAAAACTTATTTTCTAACCAATAGCTGTACCATTTGTTTTCAATCTCTTTAGGATTGTATGTTTTTGAAATTGACATGTATCTTCTCGTTTAGGAATAGTTGAGCCATAAAATTGCATGGCCCAATTATAGGATTACAAAAATAGGAAAATGATAGAATTATTAAGGTTTATTGAGAGATAAATTCAGGGAAAAGATGTGGGAATGAATTTTGAATGTTGAATATTGAATGTTGATTTTTTAATTTGTGTTACCACAAACAGTAAATAAGTGGAGTGAATACTGATTTTTAAAAATAGTAGCATTTGTTCCCTAGCCCTATAGCCATCAAAATTTAAGTATTGGCACCAATCCTGAAAGGATGACATAATTTTACCCATTAAAATGGCATAAAAAAAGCTCCAGATTATATCAGGAGCTTTTTTTAGGGTAAACCACTATTTTATAAATGAATTACTTCGCCATAGGCTTCCGCAGCCGCTTCCATAATGGCTTCAGACATGGTTGGATGAGGGTGAACCGCCTTGATAATTTCATGACCTGTCGTTTCTAATTTACGAGCCACCACAATTTCAGCAATCATTTCAGTTACATTAGCCCCAATCATGTGAGCGCCTAATAATTCGCCATATTTGGCATCAAAAACCAATTTCACGAAACCATCTTTGTGACCAGAAGCACTTGCTTTTCCAGATGCAGAAAAAGGAAATTTACCTACTTTCAATTCATACCCAGCATCTTTGGCTTGTTGCTCTGTCATACCTACTGAAGATATTTCTGGAGAACAATAGGTACAACCAGGAATATTACCATAGTTTAAAGGCTCAGGATGATGTCCTGCTATTTTTTCAACACAAATAATCCCTTCGGCAGAAGCAACGTGTGCCAAAGCAGGGCCTTTCACAATATCGCCAATGGCGTAAACCCCAGGAATATTGGTTTGATAAAAATCATCGACCAATACTTTTCCTTTGTCAGTGGCAACACCCACCTCTTCTAAGCCAATGCCTTCGATATTGGTCACCACCCCTGCAGCAGAAAGCACCACATCCGCTTCCATGGTAATCATGCCAGCAGCAGTTTTGATATGTACTTTTACCATGTCACCAGCAGTATCCACGGATTCTACAGAAGCATTGGTAAGCACTTCAATGCCTGATTTTTTAAATGATTTTTCTAATTGTTTAGAAACCTCTTCATCTTCTACCGGCACAATACGAGGCATAAATTCTACAATTGTTACTTCCGTACCAATTGAATTATAAAAATAAGAGAACTCTACGCCTATGGCACCAGAACCCACAACCACCATTTTTTTAGGTTGCTTTTCTAAGACCATCGCTTCTCTATAGCCAATTACTTTTTTACCATCGATAGGTAAATTAGGCAACTGACGAGAACGACCACCCGTAGCTAAAATGATATGGCTTGCGGTAAATTCAGTGCTTACGTTTGCTGCATCTGTCACCATCAATTTTTTAGAACCAATTAATTTACCAGCACCTGCAATGACGTCAATTTTATTTTTACGCAATAAAAACTGAATACCTTTACTCATGCCAGCAGCCACATCGCGACTACGTTTTACCACCGCTCCAAAATCAACATTGGCTTCTTTTACGTCAATGCCAAAATCTTTTGCATGGTTGATATATTCAAATACTTGAGCACTTTTCAACAATGCTTTGGTTGGAATACACCCCCAGTTCAAACAAATTCCTCCTAATTCTGCTTTTTCTACAACCGCCACTTTAAGTCCCAATTGAGAAGCACGAATTGCTGCCACGTATCCACCTGGGCCACTACCAACTACTATTACATCGTAAGAATTTGCCATCATTTTTATTTTTATACTTTAATATTGCTAAGGTTATTGTCAGATTTTAATTTTCTGAGGAAGCAAATTTAACGCTACTTTATAAGATTCCAAAAGATGAACGATATAAAATCGAAGGTTACTCAAATTAAATCCGTCAAAGTATAAAAACATTGCTTCAGGGGAATACATACCACACCAGATAAATACTGCCACTTGGCCCATTGTTACCTTTACAAATTGTGCCATTACTAAAATGGTAATCAAAGACGAAGTGTTGGCACCAATACATCACCCCTTCCTTAAGTTAACGCCATTGGCCTCTCACCAACCAAATTTTAATCCTAATCTCTATTTATAGTTCAACCGTTAATAAATGCTACCATTGATTGTTTAAAACTTGATTTTTGGTAACAAACTTTATCAATATTTATCTTATCTTTGAAACTAGAATTGATGATAAGCATTCATGAATGATTTTGAGGAATATTGTATAGCAAAAAAAATTGATCCTATAAAGTTTCAAGCAGGTGATGCTGTGCTATGGCAAAGTTTGCGAGCTATTTTTGATCAAATGCATCCTAAAAGTTTCACACAACAGAAATTATTTATCCTTAATAATTTAAGAAGAGCCTATTTAATTCCAACCATTGCAATACCTAAAGTTGCCAAAGCACCAGTGGCGATCCCCGTAAATACATCACCTAAAAGGGATACGATTGCACCTTCCCCATCTTCCCCAAAGCCAGCTTTTAAACCCATGTTTAAAAAGCCAGTACTTGAAAACGAGGCCAACGGAGAAACAAAAGTAGGC
>JBIKPL010000467.1:0-2704 GCA_044357485.1 Cytophagales bacterium | reverse complement strand
AGTTGTTAGCTTTAGGATCCATACAACCGTATACTTTAGTGGTATCGTTGTAAGTACATTGTCCTGGCATAGTCGCGGTAGGATTGTAGTTGTTAGCTTTAGGATCCATACAACCATACACTTTAGTGGTATCGTTGTATTGACAACCGTAATTTACTGTTGCAGTTGGATTAAAGTTTGTTGCATTTGGATCCATACAGCCATAAATAACAGCTACTGAATCAGGTGCAAAAGTTGTTGTTTTGGCATACGAGCTAAGGGTAAAAGCTAGAATACAACAACTCATCAACACGTTTTTGATAAGGGTAAAGTTGTTTTTCATTTAATTAATTTTAGTGATAATTAAGTTTCAAAATTTAAGTTACAAAAAAATATTGTAATTGAAATTAAATATTAACTTATTTTTAATTGTACAAACAACTAAAAGCCAAGCATTTTAATGGCCGTGATGGCTGCTTCATCTCCTTTGTTGCCGTGTTTTCCACCAGCTCGGTCTAGTGCTTGTTGCATATTGTCGGGGGTTAATACACCAAAAATAACCGGTTTATTGTACTTAAGGCTTACATTGGTAATGCCATTGGCTACGGCATTACAGATAAAATCAAAATGTTTGGTTTCTCCCTGAATCACGCATCCTAAACAAATCACAGCATCAATTTCTTCTACTTGTGCAGCCCATTGTGCCCCAGTACTTAATTCGTAACTACCCGGAACATTTTTTCTGAATATATTTTCAGCCAAGGCGCCTTCTTTTATCAATGTTTGATATGCACCATTAAACAATGCTTCTGTAATGGTTTCATTCCATTCAGATACCACAATCACAAATTTTTTGGTGGCCACTTCAATGGTTTGGTGGGCTTTATAATCACTTAGGTTTTTTAAGGCTGATGACATGTTGAGTTTTCGGTTTAGCGTTTTCAGTTTTTAGTTTAGCGTTTTCTGTTTTTAGTTTAGAGTTGTCAGTTTAGCGTTTTCAGTTATTAGTTTAGAGTTTAGAGTTTTCAGTTTAGAGCTTTCGGTTTTCGGCTCTACACTAGTCAGGGCAAACGCATATAAATGTTTAGTCTAAAAATTCAATGTAAAAGGCCTCCTCCCAAACCAAACCCAGCGCTACGCTCGTAACTTTCGCACTCTCGTGCTCCGTTATATAAGGAGAAGGGCTTTATATCCTGATGAAATCATCATTAGTTTTTGAAAACGAGTAAGTTTTCTATGAATTAATTAATCACAAATTTATGATTAATGGTCAGCTCCCTCTCCTTTTGGAGAGGGGTGGGGTGAGGCTTTTTGTTGAATTTATTTTAATGCGTTTGCCCTCCTACACTAGTTAACAAATAAAAAAGGATAAAATACAGTATGTATTTTATCCTTGTACCTTTTCTCTATGCTCAGTACCCTATACTCAGTACTCAGTACTCTGTACCTAATACCTAATACCTAACACCCTACTTTACTCCTTCTAACAAGGCTTTGTATTTTTTAGCATCATTAATTTCTTGCGACAAAGGATATTCGTTAATAATTTTGTCGTAAGCGGCAATCGCTTTGCTATTGTCTTTTTTAAGCTCCGCAGCCAAGGCTACTTTGATTAAATAACGAGGTGTAAATTCTTTATTTGGATGATAATTGGCCGCCTTTTCGTAGTAAGACAAGGCTTCGTCAAGGTTGTTTTTTTCCATATTGGCATCGCCAATTAAGCAATATGCTCTGCCTTGAACAACCAAGTCACTAGATGAAAAACCGCTTAAATAAGTGATTGCTTCATCAAATTTACCTTGTTTTAAGTACGTGGCTCCTACATAAAAGTGCGCTAAATTGCCCGCTTGTGTACCGCTATAATCATCTGCGATTTCTTTTAAGCCAGGGTTTTTACCATCACCATTCAAGGCTTTGTTTAATGAATCAGCTTCAAAATAATACACCGATTGAAACATTGCTTTTTGGGCATCTGCATTTTGGGTAGATTGGTAATATCTATAGAAGAAAAATCCTCCCACTATAATTGCAATGGCAGCCAATACATAAGAAACCGTATTTTTATTTTCTTTTACAAATTCAACAGAACTGTTCAATTTGTCTTGCAACATTTCAGGGCTTTCTAAAACTTCAACAGATTTATGTTCTTCGTGTTGTACTTCTTTGTGTTCGGTATTTTCGTTCATGATAAAATTAGGTTATAAATTTTTAAGACTATTTAGTCCATAACGTAAGGATAGTCACTTTCTGCATATACATCAGTATAAGCTTCTGCAGCGGTAGGATAAGGCGATTCTTCTGCAAATTTCACAGACGCTTCTACTTCAATTTTAATTTTTTGGTCTATGGCTTCAAGTTCTGCTTCTGTCGCATGTTTCAACGCTAAAATAGTGTCTCTAACTTGTTCAATTGGATCTTGCGCTTTATAAGATTCTAATTCTTCTTTGGTTCTATATTTTGCAGGGTCAGACATAGAATGGCCTTTGTACCTGTAAGTTCTAAATTCTAAAAAAGTAGGTCCATTGCCACTTCTTGCTCTTTCTGCTGCTTTGGCCACGGCATTGTGGACATCTTCAGCACGCATGGCATTAACAGGTTCAGCAGGAATGTCGTATGCTTCTCCTAAAGTATATAATTCGGTAACATTTGAAGTACGTTGTACAGAAGTTCCCATGGCGTATCCATTGTTTTCCACTACGAAAATCACTGGCAATTTCCATAACAT
>JBIKPL010000466.1:0-2712 GCA_044357485.1 Cytophagales bacterium | reverse complement strand
TAAATCCCAGCTGGGAAAACTCTATCCAAATTCAAATTACTTTCAATTATTGCACTAGGACTGATATTTTTATATCCTAAAAGTCTTAATTTATAAAATCTTAGCTTCTGAAGAATTCTTGATAAGAATCCTATAATAATATATTTTATTTTCATACTAAATATTTATTGATTAAAATCATTAATTAAAAACTTTTTATAAGAATTACTGATATTACTCCAATTATATCTTTCATTAATAATTGATTTATAATTCTCAATTGGATATGATTTATCATTTAATGAAAATAGGATTTTGTCTTTTAACTCATTTATATTATTTGGATCGAATTGATAAGTTGATAAAAAATCAAAATCAGCTAATGCTGTTGCGTTAGAGCAAATTGTTTTTGTACCGCAAGAAATAGCTTCAATTGGAGGGATTCCGAACCCTTCCGAAAGAGAAGGGTACACAAATAATGATGCATTAGAGTAAAAACCATGTAAATCTTCTTCCGATGTGTTTTCAATGAAAATAATTCTACTTTTAATACTATCATTTAAACTAGAAATATATTCATCTAGCCCAACATTTGAAATTGTCTTTTTACCTATTAATATTAATTGATAATTATTAAACAAGGCTAAATCTACAAATGATTTAATTAATGCTAAATGATTTTTCCTCGGTTCTAGTCTACTGACAAATAAAATATATTCCCCAAGGTTATATTTTGTTTTTATATTTATCGAATTAGTACCTTCAAGAAATTTTTTTAAAATTCCATTTGGAGTTATATGTATTTTTTTGGAATTTGTTTTAAAAATTTTTACTATCTGATTTTTTGAATATTCTGACACTGTCAATATTATATCAGTTCTTAATGAAGAAATATAAAAAAGAAAGCTATTTTTTAATATAAAAGATAATGGAAAAGATTTTTTATACTCAAGAAATAATAAATCATGAAGGGTAACAATATATTTACAAGGTTTTAAAATTGGGCAAATATATTGGAAGTGTGCATAGTCAAAATTATATTTTTTTATTAATTTAGGTATGTCATAATACAGTCGTTTCAAGTTAGACTTGCTATTTAACTTAATAAATTTAATGTTTTCAGGAAATTCTTCTTTAAGTTTCTCTATACTATTACCAACTATAGTCACTTCAAAATTATGATCTTTTGACAAGTCATTGTATAACCCTTTAATATAGGTTGATACCCCTGAATAATAAGAATCAAACCAGCGACCATCAACAAGAATTTTTATTTTTTGCATATAATTAATTTCTTAAAACCTTAAACTAAACTTTATTTTGAACGCTTGAAATAAAAATATCTTCATATGAATTTATATATTTATCAATATTACATAATTCATTTATGCGCCTTTTACCTGAAACACCAATTTCTAGACGTTTTTTTTCATTATCCAACAATCTTATAATTGAATTATATAATTTATCACTAGATTTAGAGGGAACTAAAATTCCAAATTCTCCGGTATCTCCAATAAGTTCTATATTACCACCTACTTCAGTAGCAATAACGGGTTTTGAAAAAGCCATAGATTCCAAAATAGAATTAGAGAAACCTTCTCCATTAGTTGACAATATTGATATATCAGCTGCTGACAAATAATTAAAAACATCTTTCTTTTCTCCTAATAAAATAACTTTGCCATTTAAATCATCTTTCATAATTTTTTGTGTCAAGTCATCTTTTAGTGCCCCGTCTCCAACTAATATAAATTTCACATTATTATAATTTTTTAAAACTTTTTTAGCTGCAATTAATAATGTATCAAAATCTTTCCAAGGATCTAATCTAGCTACCATAATTATGATAATATCTTCTAAAGGAATATTTAATTCATTTCTTATTTCAAGCTTTGACTTTGTTATTTCAAAATCAAAATTACTACCGTTGTAAATAGTTTGAATTGGTTTATTTTTTTTAAAACTTACAATATTTGTATAATGATCTTTTAAAGCATTCGAATTTGTAGTTATATAATCTGAAGTTTTATATAACCAATTAGAAAACAAATTATCAATAAAGTGAAGATTTTTCTTGTCGTTCCCAAGCCAAAAGGAAAGTGCTCTAAAAGACCCGATTTGAACTACTTTTTTTCTCCAAAATAATTTAGCCATTCGAAAATAAACTAAATTTTGCGCTTCCGTAATAAATACAATATCTGGAATCTCTTCTTTAAGTATTTTAGACAAACGAAAGGCCATTCCTAGATCATATCTTCCCTTCCAACCTAAACTTATTAGTTTACAACCTGTATTCATAAAACGTTCTTTCAGACCACCAGTGTCAGTCGAGACACACACTATTGGTTCGAACTTATTTTTGTCAATACCGTCAACTAAATAAAACATTTGTCTGTGCATACCTCCTATACGGTAACTATCAATAAAAATAAAGACTTTAATCTTATGAGCTTCTGATAAAATAATCATAAAATAATATTAATTTTATTTTCCTTATTTTTCACTTCATATGAATCACTTGCAATATAGGCCAACAAAACCCAAGCGTATTTTACATCAAATAATTGTCCAGACAATAAATTTCCAAATAAAGGAATTAACAAAATAATTGGCAACAACTCTCTTCCATAGACATTCATTTTTTTTGCATTATTGTAAATTCTTTTCAAAAAAACAAGAAAAATGACTAATCCTACTAGGCCAGTATAACAGACAACTTCTATAAATACA
>JBIKPL010000465.1:0-2721 GCA_044357485.1 Cytophagales bacterium | reverse complement strand
GTGCACCACCAGAAACGGTGGCCATCCCTGCAAGGTTTTTTTCTAAGTTGTAAACTTCAATTTTACCTACATTTTCAATGGCCGCTTCAATGTTTTTAATGGGGCTTCCAATACGAGAAAGACCTTTCTCAATCATTCGGGCTACTGGCGTATCTGTTTGCGTACACAATAATTTGGCACCATTCAAATCACCTTCTAATACCAATTCTTTTATTTTGTCTATAAAAGGTTGCGGGTCTTTGTCGGCTTTTCTATAGCTTAACATTCTTTCCACGAAAATATAAATTCCCATGACCGATAAAATAAAAATGGGAATCATAAAAATTCCACCACTCATGACCAAGTCTAATATCGTTACTGATTGGTCAACTGCTTTTGCGGCTACAGTAGCTGTCGCCACTGCACCTTCTTCACTGATTTGTAATAATTGAACTAGTAGCATATCAATAATTTAATACCCAAATGGAATTTCCGTAAAATGATTTATAACCTTCTAATTTGTTTTTGGCTTGTTCAGGCTTTTCAAATTCACCTAAAGTTACCCTGTATAATTTGATGTCTCCAGCAGGAACAATCACGTGTGACTTTAAACCTTCACTTTTAAGGATTTTTTGCATCTGAAGGGCATTTTCCATCACCGTAAATCCTCCAACAATGATGTATGATTTTCCTGTTTTTTCGTTCAATAACCCTTCTGCTGATTCCGTAACCTTTGGCTTCGCACTTGTTGGTTCTGCCACTTCTTTTGTGACTAGTTTGGGGTTTTCAATGTTAATTGTTTTGGCTTCTGCAGGAATTGGCGTAATGGCTTGTTGCTGCGCCTGGGTTTTCATTTGATCTTCAATGATGGCCTCTTCCAGTTTTTCCGCTTCGATTAAAGCCACGTTTGGTTTTTTGTAGAGCAATGAAGGGTTTGGAAGATCATTGGCATCAATCAAAACATGTTGTTCGCTTGAGGTATAAAATGGATTAAAAGAACTCAATTCTTTATTGCCTTTATTCATATACAAAAAGGTCATAGAAGAACCTCCAAGAATGAAAACAGAAAAGGCATATACCCCTAATCGTACCAGTTTATGGCTCGATTTAGTTTTGGTAATGAGTTTTTCAGGGAGCCTGTCTTTGAGTTGGTTTAGTTTTACTGGGGTTTGACGCAATGATTTTGCGGCAACTTCAGGAAGTCCAAAACTTTGTGATAGGTAATTGATATGGTGATAGGGTTCAAAATAAATTTGATATTCTCGGTTTAAGGAGAATATGCCCACTTCTTCAAAGTTATAGTACCTGTCGTTGTTGATTTCTGCCATGATGGATGCCACATATTCATCAATCAACGTTATGGCTTCTTCTCTGGTGATATTTTCTTTTTCCACCATCGAGGATACCAACAACCAATCATTTTGTTTCAATAAACTATTGAACGCAATCTGTTTAGAGGGTGGCGAAATGAAGCTTTTCACTTTGTTTACTTCTGCTTCTACATAATGTGTGATAAACCCGCCAAAAGCAGGTACAATCACATATTCGTTTTCGAACAAAAGTGCTTTAATATGTTTTTCTACTATTAACATTAAAATTTATAAGTAATTCCGAGAATTAGATTCAATCCTTTATTTTGATAATATAAATATCGCTGATATTTTTGAGCAAATAGATTATTTACTTCCAAAAATGCCGAAAACTTTTCAGAATATCTATAATCTGTACGGATGTTTACATCAAAGATAGCATTTAAATTTTTCTCTTCCTTTGTTTTAAAATCTTTGGCCACTATGCCTGCCATGTTGTATACGTCGGCATAAAATAATATTTTGTTTTTTAAATTATAGGTGGCAAAGATTTGAGAAGTGAAACTTGGTTTTTGCCATGCCTTTTCAATTGTGGCCGTTTCATAATGATTGTATTCGCCTTTAAGTCCTAGTCTTAATTTTTCACTTTGGTTATACGTTAATTCACCACTGTATTGTAGCAATGACGTATTGCCTTGCTCGTATAACAATTGAAATTTAGAACGGTCTACGCTGTCATTGACATAGAATAACATGTTTTTATAATTACGATACGATAGCTTTGTGGCAAATGTTAGGTTTTTGAGCAAAGCCCCTTTTAAACCAACATAAAAATCTATTTTTTTGTTGGTATTGAATATGTTGACTTGAGGCGCGATAAACATATTTTGAGCGACTACCGACTGTAAGGTGTTCTTTTCCATTCCGCCATCAAATCCTGCTTCTGCAATAATTTTATCTTCTATCAAATCGCGTTCAGCGGAAATTAAAGGGTAAAAGTGTCCGTTGGAAGTGGCTTTGGTAGTGTCGTTTTCATAGGTAAAATCAAAGCCTGCTTTGATCTTAATTTTGTTAATGGTAGTGGCATATTGTGGTCTTAAAACCAACATAAATCTATTTAGAGAACCTAAATCTGTTCTTTGTGCATACGATAAATTAGCCGTACCAACGATTGCTTTTTCTTTATCGATTTCGTATTTGGGTGTAAAATGTAAGACCACTTCATTTTCACTTGCTTTGTAATGGTCGCTTAAATAGGAATATTGTATGCCAGTTTTGAAATTTAATGCGGTATTGTTTTTGGCAGAAGTTTCCAGTAAAGCATTTGCCAATACGTGGTTGTATACTTGTTTGACAGCATTGGCGGATGGTTCAGGTAATCCAGCCATGCGCTCGTATCCATAGAAATTTGCCCGTTTTCTGAGGTATTCTA
>JBIKPL010000464.1:0-2735 GCA_044357485.1 Cytophagales bacterium | reverse complement strand
GGTTCGTTTAGGGTTTATAGATTTTATGTAAATTTTTTAAAGAAAAATAACCATGACTAAATATCTCAATTTTAGCCTTATTGCTGCAAGTATTCTATTGTGGAGTTGTCAACCCAATTCAGATGAGACGACTACTTCAGGCCATATTACCATTGTTGCCGACGAAAGCTTCTCGCCCATTGTCGACACTCAATTACAAACGTTTAAAGCACAATACAAAGACGTATATATTCGACCGGTATACATGCCCGAAGAAGAAGCCATTACTTACTTCTTGGCCGACTCAGCCAGGTTGGTTTTTTCGACCAGGAATTTATATCCTTCAGAAATAAAAAAATTAGAGGCTGTTAAAATATTCCCCAAAATAAATCATGTAGCCACTGATGCTATTGCGCTTATAGTGCATCCTGATAATCCTGACTCATTGCTTACCGAAAAACAAATCAAAGCGATGTTAGAGGGTACCACCCAAAAATGGTCTCAACTGTCAAAAACAAACAAAGCAGGAGAAATCACCATGGTATTTGACCACAATGCTTCTAGTAATTTACGATACATGAATGAGCATTTTGGCATTCAAGGAAAAACAAAAGGAAAAATTTACGCCGCAGGCGGACATCTCAAGGTGCTTGATTATGTTAAAAACAACAAAAATGCCATTGGCGTAATTGGGGTAAATTGGGTAAGTGACAAAGACGATCCTCAAATGCTGCATTTCTTAAAAGGCATTCGCGTGGTAGGCATTTCAAGCAAAGAAAAACCTACCACTGAAGACGATTATTACCAACCTTTTCAAGCCTATATGGCCACAGGCGATTATCCCTTAACAAGAAAACTCTTCATCATCAGTAGAGAGCCTAAAACGGGTTTAGGTACCGGATTTTCTGCTTTTGTTTGTTCGGATAAAGGACAAAGAATTATCTTAAAATCAGGCATTTACCCAGCAAATGCGCCTATCAGAATTATAAAATTAAAAAAACAATAAGGATTTTGAATTGGAAGTACTATTTTAGTACAATAATTAACCACATTCCCTAGCCTTACGTGGATTAACCATACCCTTTGATTTCAAAACTTGCTTACTCAATCCTATACTTATGAAAAATACGCTTAAAATTATTGTGTTTAGTTTAATGGGTTTTAGTGTACAAGCCCAATCTATAGAACAAGGACTTAAATACATTGACAATGAAAAGTATTCAAGTGCCAAAAGTGAATTCAATAAACTTATCGCCAAAGACCCAAAAGAAGGGAATGCCTATTTTTATTTAGGGCAAATTTATTTAAAACACAATCAAAAAGATTCTGCGAAATTAGCTTTCGATTTAGGGTATGCTGTAGCACCGAAAAACCCATTGAATCTTGTAGGCCTTGGTACTTTAGATTACATCAACAACCAACCAGAGGCGGCAAAAACAAAATTTGACCAGGCCATGGCCATAGGAAAACGCAATGCCGTGATGTATTACAAAATTGGAGAAACCTATGCCATCAATGAAAAGAAAAACTATACCGATGCTATTTTTTACCTAAAAGAAAAAGCCTTGGTTTTTGACAATAACCTCATAGAGGCTCACCTACTTTTAGGTGATATCTATTTATGGCAAAATGATGGCAATAACGCAGCATTAAACTATAACAATGCCCTTTTGGTAAACCCAAATTCGGCCAAAACCATGATCAGAAAAGGGCAAATTTACCTTTATTCTAAAAACTATACCGAAGCCCTGAATCTCTATTTAAAAGGCATTTTAATTGATTCTACGTATTCTCCTGCTTACCGCGAATTGGGTGAATTGTATGCCAAAGCACAGCGTTTTAATGAAGCATTAGCCTCGTATAAAAAATACATCGAACGTTCTGACAACAACGATGAAACAAAGTTCATGTATGGCAAATTTCTTTACCTTGCCAAAGATTATTTAAAAGCCATAGAAATCCTAAAAGAGTTACAAGACAGAAATACCGATTTGGTAATCACAAGGCTACTCGGCTATTGTTATTTTGAAACGGGAGATTACAATCAATCGCTCAATTATTTAAATCAATTTATTGCAAAGCAAGAGGCGAATAAACTACAAGCCGGTGATTTTGAATATTTAGGAAAAACGAATGCAAAACTAAACAAAGATTCTTTAGCAATCTTACATTACAAAAAAGCAATTGCCTTAGATACTTCCAAATTCTCGTTATACAACGACATTGCCACCATTTACATTAATGGCAAAAAATTTAAAGAAGCATCTGACATCCTCAAAATTATTGTGGACAAAAAACCTAATGCCATCAATGACTTTATTAATTTAGGTAGAACTTATTATTTCGCCAACCTTACAGCAGAAGCCGATACTACCTTTAGTCAATTTATCACCAAATGGCCAACCTCGGTAAACGGGTACATTTGGAAAGCCAGAACCAAAAGAAAAATAGACGCTGGCGATAAACTTTGGCTTGCTAAACCATATTTCGAAAAATACATAGAAGTTGCCGTTGATACCACCAAATACAAAAAGGACTTGGTGGAAGCCTATACCTATTTGGGTGTTTTTTATATGAGCAAAAAAGACAAAGTCAAAGCTACAGAATTATGGACCAAAGTTAAAGAACTAGACCCTACCAATAAAATTGCAGACGACGCTTTGAAAGCAAAGTAATTATTTGAATTGTCGCTTTCATTCGTTAACCGCCTAATTGTTTATTCTACAATTAGGCGGTTTTTAATTCCATATTTACCA
>JBIKPL010000463.1:0-2740 GCA_044357485.1 Cytophagales bacterium | reverse complement strand
TCACGCGACCGAAGGGAACGCCCTACGAAATAAATAGTTTATCTATGCTATTTTAATCAAACTATTGCACCACTTTAATGAAATAAAATCATATACCCTTGCATTTAAACGGTTAAGTCAACAGCTTAAATCTCTAAAAATTAACAAATAAACTGTTTTTCAGCAGCTCCTAAATAAATATGATTTCCATCCTTCTTCCCAAGTATATTGCGTGAGCCATGATAATGACGACGAATCAACAAGCGTATAATAAAGGAAGGTTTAAAATGATATCGCATGAAATAAACTCAGTTATTTCAAAACATACCCTTACCTTTACATCAAAAAGGTTGAACCTGTTATGCTAAAAAAAATATTGCTATTGGTCATCATTGTGTTGGGTGCCATTATTGCCTACAACCATGAATTAATTTATTATGGCTATGGACAAGCCAAAGGGCAATACACGGTTTTATTTCATGCTCAACCCATTGCACGGTTTTTAAATGACAAAAATTATCCCGATTCTTTAAAATCGAAGATCAAGCTCATCCAGGAAATTAGAAAGTTTGCTTTCGATTCGCTTGGTATTAAGTATTCGCCCAATTATACCACCATGTACGACCAGCAAGGTAAGCCCATTTTGTGGATGCTTACCGCTTGCGAACCTTTTGAGTTAAAGGCAAAAGAATGGCATTTTCCTTTGCTTGGTACCTTTAGTTACAAGGGCTATTTTGATACGACCAAAGCGGCGGAAGCAGTTGATGCGTTGACTAAAGCGCATTATGATGTAGACTTGGGGGAGGTAAGTGGTTGGTCTACGTTAGGGTGGTTTCAAGATCCAATTTTAAGTGAAATGTTGTACAAAAAAGAAGGCAATTTGGCCAACTTGATTATCCATGAATTAACCCATGGAACACTTTATGTGAAAAATAATGTGGAGTACAACGAAAATTTAGCCAGTTTTGTAGGCGATCAAGGGGCTTTGCGGTTTTTGAAATACAAATATGGGGTCAATTCTACGCCTTATTTAGACTATGTTAATTTTAAAATTGATTATAAAAAGTTTGTTTCAGTAGTATTAAAGGCTAGTTTAAAGTTAGATACTATTTATAAATCTTTTCCTGCCAAGATGGCTAAGGCGCAAAAACAGAAGATTAAACTACAATTTATTGCTGATTTTAAAAAAAGTTTTGACACCATTGCTTTTAAAAAGCCTCATCGGTTTACAAAAAGTATGCAAGAAGATGAGTTGTTGAATAATAATTTCTTTTTGCATTTTGTGCGGTATAGGGTGCAACAAGATACCTTTGAACATGAATTTGAGACAAAGTTTGAGTCTAATTTTAAAAAATATTTCAATTACTTGAAACAAAAATATCCTCAAGGTTTATTGTTTTCCAATATGTTTTAGCGAAACTTAGTGCTTGATTACCATGTTGATAAGGAGGGGAAAAGGGGGGATGAGATGTTGATTGATGCAAATTAATGGTAGCGTTTTATCACTGAAATTGTATTTGTCATGTTTGAAAACAAATTCTAGCATCATTTTTGAAATGCGCCTTTCTAAGACTAACTTTGTTTTGTTCCAAATAAATTAATGCTACCATGAAACGCTTGTTTTTAATTGCCCTTAGTGCCGCTTTCTTATGTGGATTTGTTACTAAAGATGATTATCGTCAATTAAACCAAAAAAACTTTGTAAGGGGAGAGCTACTAAGTTATAGATTTCATTATGGATTTGTAAATGCAGGCGTGTGTGACATAGAGGTGTTGCCTCAATTGTACCGTGTCAATAACCGTATTTGCTACCGAATGAACATCAATGGAAAAACGACCGGTAGTGCCGATTTTTTCTTTAATGTGCATAATCAATATGGTTCATATATCGATACAGCAGCCATGATTCCTCAAAAATCTTACCGGTTTATTCAAGAAGGAAAATATAAATTGGTAGAAGTATGTGACTATGACCATAACACTAATTTAGTGAAAAGAAGTAAAAACGGGAAAGAAGAGTATTCCTACAAAACACCTGATAATGTACAAGATATTGTCAGTAGTTATTATTACTTGAGAACATTTGATTTTAACAAAATTCAGGTAGGTGAAATTATTACCCTAACGTCTTTTTTAGAAGACACTACCTTGAATTTTAGTATGCAATACCTTGGGAAAGAAGTGATTAAAACAGCGATTGGGAATGTTAGGGCCATTAAACTATCGCCCATGATGCCTAAAAATAAAATATTTAAAGGTAAAAATGCGATTAAGGCCTGGTTTTCAGACGATAACAATATGATTCCTTTGAAAGCTGAAGCGGAAATGATTGTGGGTTCTGTTGATATGGATATTACGGCTTACAAAGGCTTGAGAAATCCTTTGAATATTATTAGATAAAATGGCTTGAATTATTAAATGATCCCATTGCCTGTTTGTACAATAAAAAAGCCTCGAAGTAATTCGAGGCTTTTTTTATTGCTTGTAAATCTTGCTTTTTTATTCAATGATTAATTGCTTTACAGCAACACCTTTAGCTGATGAAAACTTTACCACATACACACCGCTTGCTAAATCAGCCGTGGAGATATTGGTCGTGCTACTACCTATTGTTTTTGAAGCAACGGTGTTACCGTGTAAATCAACAATTGAAATAGTGCCAGAAACGGCATCTGTTAGGGTCACCCTTATGTTGTCAGTGGCCGGGTTAGGGTAAATGTTGACGTTTGTTGAATTGAACGCGTCGCTATTTGTAATGATT
>JBIKPL010000461.1:0-2747 GCA_044357485.1 Cytophagales bacterium | reverse complement strand
CCGATGATTTGGCTTTGTTGATTTCTAATACCTAAAAGATACCTAATAATTATCGTACCTCGACACTTTCATAACTCCTTGAATATCTTTTAGTTTAGTAATCAACAAAGCCAAATCATCGGTATCGTGTACATATACCATAATATCGCCACCAAAAGTACCTTCTTCAGAGTTCATTTTAATAGACCGAATATTCATATTTAATTCATCAGAAATCACCCTCATGGTATCACTCATGAGGCCTTTTCTATCGGTTCCTTCTAATTTTAAGCCCGCTAAAAAAGACAGTTGGGATTGGGCATTCCATTTGGCTTTGATAATTCTGGTGCCATAATTCGACATCGATTCTATGGCATTAGGACAAATGGTACGGTGAATTTTAATACCTTCTGCAATGGTCACAAAACCTACCACGTCATCTCCAGGAATAGGTTTACAACAAGTAGACAAAGAATAATCAATTTTATCTAAATCGTCACCAATCACCAACGTATCGCTGCCTACCCCACGAATTTTCTTTAATTCTTCTTTAAAAGTTTTGGCATCAATAATCGTATTGTTACGCTGTTCTAACAGTTGTAAATATTCTGTTTTAAAACGCAATATTTCTGATGCAACGATTTGTTTTCTAGCGACTTTAACGCAAATATCAACCAATGAATGTTCGTTGAAATAGGTCAACAAACGCATTTCAATTTCTGGATTTAAAACGATGTCAATATCTTGTAAAAAACTCAACAGCGTTACTTTTCCTTCAATGGCAATTTGGCGTCTGTCGTTTTTAAGGTAATCTTTAATTTTTGCTTTCGACTTGGCACAAAATGCAAATTTCAGCCATTCTTCCGCAGGTTTTTGCTTAGATGAATTTAATATTTCGACCTGATCACCATTATTAAGCACATAATTGATTGGCACAATTTTATGATTCACCTTCGCTCCTATACAGGTTTTACCTATTTGGGTATGAATTTCAAAAGCAAAATCTAAGGCCGTTGCCCCAGTTGGAAGCATTTTCAAATCCCCTTTAGGGGTAAAAAAATAAACCTCTTCATTGAATAAATTTCCTCTAAAATCTTCTAAAAACTCCAATGCATTGGCATCCGATTTTTCAAGCATCTCTCTCACTTTACCAATCCACTGCTCTAACCCACTTTCGGTATTTACCGAAGCACCATCTTGTTCTTTATACTTCCAATGTGCGGCATAACCCTTTTCGGCAATATCGTCCATACGCTTGGTACGAACTTGCACCTCCACCCATTGGCCCGTATTACTCATCACCGTAGAGTGTAGCGACTCATAACCATTTGACCTTGAGGTACTAATCCAATCCCTTAAACGATCAGGATTAGGTTTATAAAAATCAGTTACGATAGAATATGCTTGCCAACAGGCACTTTTTTCATTTTCAACTGGTGTATTTAAAATAATGCGAATGGCAAATAAATCATACACTTGTTCAAAAGGAATATCTGTATTTTTCATTTTATTCCAAATAGAATAAATTGATTTCATACGACCTTTAATGGTAAAATCGAGTCCCGATTTCAGTAATTCTATTTCTACTGGTGCAATAAAATCCTTGATAAATTTTTCTCTTGCAATCTTTGATTGCTGCATTTTATGTTGAATAGACTTGTACACAGAAGGGTTAGAATACTTCAGGTACAAATCTTCGAGCTCTGATTTGATGGCATTTAAACCCAAACGATGTGCCAATGGGGCATATAAAAAAATGGTTTCAGAAGCTATTTTCAATTGTTTGTCACGGGGCATACTTTCAAGGGTACGCATATTATGAAGCCTATCAGCCAACTTAATCAAAATCACCCTTACGTCATCAGAAAGGGTTAAGATCATTTTTTTAAAATTTTCGGCTTGTTGAGAACTGCCATGTTCAGAAGCGCCAGAAATTTTGGTTAGTCCGTCAATAATATTGGCCACTTTCAAGCCAAAATCCCTTTCAATATCACTGATTTCCAACTCCGTATCTTCCACCACATCATGCAACAAGGCCGCGACAATGGCTGTAGTACCTAACCCAATTTCTTCTACTACAATTTGAGCTACTGCTATAGGATGATAAATATAAGGTTCACCAGATTTTCTGCGCATGTCTTTATGCGCTTCTGCGGATGTATTGAATGCTTTTTTAATTATTTTAGCATCATTATCCTTCAAAAAAGGTTTAGCAACATGAAGTAATTTACGGTACCTATTTAAAATTTCCTTATTCTCTTTCTCAATATCTATTTCCACCATTGTCAATGTAAGGTTTACCGTTTAAGATTGTAGTAAATGCTAATGCAGTTCAAGGTTATGTTGATGAAATGTGTCAATTTTGTATATGGAATTCAATTTACGGCAGCCATACCATTGTTGATTCACCATATTTATCAATACTCTAGCTAGCAAGTCTAAATTTAATCTATTCATTTGACTTTGCCCAAGTCATTTTGATTTTTTTAGCCTACGTTATTTCAACAGAAGTCAAATCGTAATTGTTCGATTCCTCGTTCACAAACTAACCTCGTGTAACTAAGCATTGTATGCAAATGAGCGATTCACAACCAGCCCTTGAAGTTAGGAAGTATACGCGAAACCACAAAAAAAAGAAAAATAATACATACAAATGTTTGCGCTTTATAAAACAAATGTTACATTTGCAAACTAGTAAAAAGCGGATGTGGCGAAATTGGTAGACGCACTAGACTTAGGATCTAGCGCCGCAAGGCATGGGGGTTCGA
>JBIKPL010000462.1:0-2747 GCA_044357485.1 Cytophagales bacterium | reverse complement strand
AAAACTAATTATATCTAGTGGTTTTAAAGGAGAAGGAGCATTTTACATTTTAAATTAAATTGCGTCATTATTGCGTCAATTGCGTCATGATATATTATGTTTAGTGATTGCACATTAATTGCACAAATTGCACAATTTTATTAATAGATAAATATATTACTGTTTGATATTCAATTAAATGTCTATTGTTTGTAGGTCATGAATGATTGTTAAATTTGTCACAAATATAGGCAACATTTGTGACAGAATTATGATAACAGTCCAAGTCAATTGGGTACGCACTGCGTATCCAATCTCATCTTCTGTAAAAGTATACGCACTGCGTATACAATGTAAAAGTTTACGATAACTCCATCCCTTTCCATATTTTTCAGTGAGAAACACGGATAAGTTTTTAACTATTTCCTTACCGTATTCAGCACGTTGGTTAAAGCTACAATAGTTGAAGAAAATGAACCAAATAATGATGAAGTAAAACCAATAATTAAAGAAAACACCAACACTAAACCCAAAAAGAAACCGTCCAAAGAAATGCTTGCATTGAGATTGGAAGGCTTAAAAGAGATGCTAATCGACGACCCTAAAAATGAAAACCTTGCCTTGAGGATTGAGGGGTTGGAGATGTTGGTGGAGGAGGATTAAAAGAGGATTAGCTAAAATTAAATGATAAAATCGGAGCAGGTTTAGATTTTAGTAAGGCTAGTAGAGACTTAGGTTTTCTTATAGCTAATGATTTAATTAAAAAGTATTGTAATTAAATTTAAGTTTCTAAACCATTTTGCTTGAGTCTAATGTTCGAATGGTTCTTTGTTGGTAATTAGTCTTGATGCATTTTGGGCAATTTTAGACTTTTGTAAACGAAGGCAAATGATGGAAAAAATAAAAGCGGTCAATTGGGGCGGTTATATTTATAATAAGTATTATATTCACTAGATAATTTTTACAAATTAAATTTTACTAAAAGATGTATAAATTCAATGGAAAAAAACATTTAGATGGATTAAAAGATACTTTCACAAAAAGTATAAAGGAAATTGATAATATCGAGTACTTAAAGGATGAAAATGGTAATGTTATTAAAAAACAGCTTAATGAACATCAAATTTCAGAAAGAGAATTCCTAAGAAAAAAATTATAAGTATATTTAGTTCACAACAATCTTTTATGAAAATACCCATCACATTTTTACAACTGCAGTTATACTAACAAGTTGTGGTGTTCCACAAGCTGAATATGATAATTTAAAAGCTGAAAACAAACAACTCAAAAAAAAGACTTTTAGAGAAAAATATTTCTGCGATTAAAATAGTAGAACCTCAAAATATTATAAGAAAAAAACTTGAAGGGGAAAATACTTCTTCACATCATACTGAAGAAGAAGCATTAAAACTTGTAAAAGATTACTACAACTTTTATTATGCTGACCATGTTTACAGAAATCCAAGAGTCAGAAGAGTTGATGGAAATACGTTTAAAATATCTTTAGAGCAATGCAGTAAATATTCTTTAACTATAGAAATGATGACTGATGAAGAACGCTATCAGTCAATTGTTTATAACCTTAGAATATACGAAAATGGAACATACAAAGTGTACCAATAAAAATTTCTATTTATATGCAATAATTATTTTGAATGTTTAATCACCCATAATACTCCTAAATATAAATATCTAGATATAACAAGCCCTATTAGTGAAATAATAAATAAAAAAAATGTTCTTTCTTTTAAAACTGTTTCAAAACGATTTTTTAATTCATAATTTAATGATGATGGGATAATTAATTTCGACTCATACCTACGAAATTCAAAACTTACTTCATAATATAAATCTGAATAATCTATGGCTAATAAACCTTCCTTATTTTCTATATTTTCACAACAGGTATATTCTAAAACCTTACTACTAAGCCAACGTCTTTCTCGTTCATATCTCATACTTGGATCTTTCTCTCTCCTACAATCTTCACATTCTTTACCTTCACTTATTCGATATGAAGTAATTGCATAAATACTGTCAATTTTTTTGACATTTTCATCACTTATGTATGTAGGTTTTGAAACTTGTGAAATAGTTAAGTATCCTATACCTGCTATTATAGCACTTATTAAAACAATATAAAATGTAATCTTGATTTCGGTTGCAATTGTCTTTTTCATATACAAATTTGAATAAATTTATTGTTAATACTATATTTATTTTAATTAAGTTGCCTTTTGTTTAAGTTCTGTCACTGGCTTAAGTCTTGTATTAAGCGGTAGTCCACTCTAGCTTATACTGTTCGATTGGTTCAAGTGTTGAGCAGAGCAATCACATGGATCTAATGTTTAAAGCCTCAAAGACTATTATTATAAAATAAAAAATACATATTTTATTAATCACAAATAAGTGATCTCACATGTTTACATTTCCTCTTTGATATTTCGACTTTTGGTATCTCAAAAAATATTAAAAGGGCAAAATTTAATTCAACATACTGAATCTAATTAAACTATTCTTGATAATGATATATTTTTTTCATAAAAGAAATCGAAGATACTTGTCTGACTATTATACCATAACAGTAAAATCCGCTCCAACATAACATCTTTCCTCCTCAACTTTGGGCATTCAAATTAAACGAAAGCCCAGATGAAAAACTTATCAGCCATTATAATCGCTTCATTGATATTTGTCGGTGGAGCGATTTATTATTTTTTCTTCTACCTCAAAAATAAGGTAGCAAGTGTTGCCACTCCAAATGCAGT
>JBIKPL010000460.1:0-2752 GCA_044357485.1 Cytophagales bacterium | reverse complement strand
CACAGAATCAATAATAGCAAAGGCCAGTTGCTTGATTTCTACTCCTTTGGCTTGGCCATAATTAACCAATACCAAGGCCTGATTTTTATGTACACCAGTATGGCCAACAACTTTTCCTTTCCATTCACATTGTTCTATTAACCAACCTGCGGGTACTTTCACAAATCCTTCTTGGGTAGGAAATGAAGGGATTGATGGCTGTTTTTCTTGTAGCTTAAGGTATTGTTGAACAGGTATTTCAGGGTTTTTGAAAAAACTACCTGCATTACCCAACACTTTAGGGTCGGGTAATTTACTTTCACGAATTGAACACACAGCATTACTGATTGCTTTAATCGTGATGTCTCTAATGCCACTTTCGTCTAAGGTTTGTTGTATGGCTCCATAACTCGTGTTGTAGGGTTTCGTTTTGTCTAATTCAAATACCACTTCCACAATAATGTATCGTCCTTTTAATTTTCGCTTAAATACGCTTTCTCTGTATCCAAACTCGCATTGCGTTTTGGTAAAGGTGTGGAGTTCTCCTGTGCTAATGTGTAAGGCTTTTAATTCTTTGAATATGTCTTTTATTTCTACGCCATAAGCACCAATGTTTTGCATAGGCGATGCCCCTACACATCCTGGAATCAATGACATGTTTTCGATACCTCCTCCTATATTTTGATCTACACAAAAGGTGACGAAATCGTGCCATACTTCACCTGCTGCCACTTTTATAATCGCTTTGTCAGAAGTATTGCTGATGAATTCGATTCCTTTTAGGTTTATTTTAACAACCAATCCATCAAAATCCTTACACAACAATACATTGCTTCCTCCTCCTAAAATTAACCTTTCATTGTTGATGAAAATGGCCGATTTTCTTAGGGTTTGTAGTTGTGCCAGCGTATTTATTTCAGTAAAATATCTTGCATTCACATCAATACCAAAAGTGTTGAAAGTTTGTAAGGAAATGTTTTCTTGAATGGTCATGTAGGTAAAATGTTTCTTTTAAATTCAATGAATGGCAGTCGTTGTTTTCTCTAATAATTTAAAGATGGACAAGGCTTCTTGTTCAAAATTTATTGGGTTATCAAATGCAAGTAGTGTTTTTAATTTGGCACTGCTCACATGAAGATTATTGGACGGCTTTGAGGTATCTTGGGTATTGATTTGTATAGGAATGTTGATGTTCGCATACTTTATCATGGCTTGTTGTACATAAACGGCAATTTCTTTCATTTGAAAGGTTTGCTCTCCGCTTAAATTGTAAATAGCATTGGGTGCTTTTGAAAGATGTACCAATTGTTCCATTACTTTACATACTGTTCCCATCCAAATAAAGTCTCTTGAAGCTAATCCATTACTTTTAAGAATAATTTCATTTTTTTCAAAAGCCATTTTGGCTAAATCATTTAAAATTAAATACCACTTTGACGTATCCGTATCAATTGGGCAACCATAACTGTTGGTCAGTCTAATGATGGTATATGGTAATTGATGGGTCAAGTGAAATTGCTGCACATAATATTCGGCAAATAAATGCGTACTTGCATAATCATGGCGTGCCAATAAAGGACTTTCTTCCGTGATATTGCCTTCTGAAACACCATACACATGAAAAGTAGAAAAGTAAATAAAATTTTGAAGTTTCGATTTGTCAATGGCTTCCAATATATTTCTTGTGCCTTTGGTATTGATTTCTAAGGCCAAAGCAGCATAATTGTCAACAAACATATCGTTGACGCTTGCCGTGTGGATGATATAGTCAAAAGCGTGGTGGCTTAATTTATCTTTGCAATCCTCCAAGGAGGCGATATCACAACTGATATAGGTAAAAGCTTGGTTGGCTAAAATAGCACGTTTGTTTTTGGCCAATACAAATACCTCAAAATCAAGAGCCGTAAAATGTCTTGTGAGCCACGACCCCAAATTTCCTAAACCTCCGGTGATGAGTATTTTTTTCATAGTGTTGAATGATGAGTTTTGAGTGTTGAATAGTAAATGCTAAAACGCAACATCCCTCAAAATTATCTGTCTTTTACTGCCCAAGTATAAGGAATATCGTTGTTATGGGGGTCGCATCGGTGAATTTCATTTGGGTCATGCGGGATGTCGGTATTGTTAATGACAAGTGCTTCTTCAGTGCCAATTCCCATAAAGCCATTCCAAACACCAGGCGGCACGGTTACTTGCACATAATTGTGCTCGCCCATGCATACCTCTTGCGTTTGTCCGAAAGAGGGAGAATCTTTTCTGGCATCATATAAAGCAAATTTTATCATGCCTTTCACTACCACATAATTGAGTGTCATTAAGTCGTGTAGATGCCATCCTTTTACTACGCCTGGATACACCGTTGAAACATACACTTCACCAAATTGCGTAAAATTATTGTCTGACGTTTTAAGGATATGCATGATGCGACCTCTGTCGTCACAAATTACTTTTTTAGCTTGAATAATTACGCCTTCGATCATATACGATGATGATTAATCTGTTATTTATAAATTGATGGTAAATCATTAATTGTCCCTATTGTAGCTTTATTACTTTAAGCTCCAATGCAATCCTTTGGCTTGTGCATCTGCAATGTATTGTTGTAGGTCAGTTAAGCTTCGTTCCATTACATTGAGTTGAGGATTATTGTAATAATCTTTATACCAATTGGTGGTGTGGGCTATGGTTTGTTCGAAATGCCAAACGGGTTTCCATTGTATTTGGGCGGCAGCTTTAGCGCAATCTAGTTTTAATAAATTGGCCTCATGTAGCT
>JBIKPL010000124.1:0-7748 GCA_044357485.1 Cytophagales bacterium | reverse complement strand
ATCGAACCCGTGTTTTATCCGTGAAAGGGATACGTCCTAACCCCTAGACGAATCGACCATTGTGTAATTATTGGGAATGCAAAGGTAGAAATTAAAATTAGTTTTACAACCTTATCCAAAATTAATTATCAAAACAAATTAAAATAAAATATAAACAGCTAAATTTAAGCCACTTAATTATTTACCAATCACCTTATTTGCTTCTTTCAGTAACTCCGAAGGGGTATAAAAACCCTGAATACGGTGAATCAACTTTCCCTCTTGGTCAAAAAACAATAACGTTGGTATAGAATTGATTTCAAATTTTTCTGCAAATAACTTTCCTTCCGCTTCGTCGACATCTATTTTTACGTTGATAAATTGTGCATTAAAAAGATCGCCCACCTTTTTGTCGGTAAAAGTTTTTTTACTCAACTGCTTACAGGGTCCACACCAAGTGGCAAAAGCATCGATAAAAACAACTTTGTGTTCTAATTTTGCTTTTGCTATGGCCTTTTCAAATGTCAATTTTTCAAAGACAATACTACCTTTCACCGCTTTCTCTTCTCCACTACTACAATTCATAAACAGTAAAACCACTGAAAATAAACGCAGGAAAATTGTTACTTTTTTTGTCATTTTGTTTGTGTTAAATTTAAACGTAAAACTATTTATTGATTATTTTAAGCTACTGGCATATTAATTCAAAAGCAATAATTCGGCTACCAATAATAATTTGTATATTCGAAGCTTAAAACTAAGGCAATAATCGCTTATGCCCAAACAAACTATCTTAAAATTAAAAAACTATTTTAAGGGTAACCAAAGCTCAACAAAAAGAAAAACAACCACTTACCAAAAGGTAGAAAAAATTGGAATTTTAATTCAAGCCAAAGAAATAAAAAATTCATCAGCAATTAATACCTTTGTTAATGGATTAAAGTCTGAAGGAAAAAACATTACGGTACTTTGTTTCAATGAAAAGGGCAGTAATTTGTATTTTGACTTTAACTTGGAGCAGATTAGCCTGAAAGATATTTCCTATACCGGCAAATTCTTAAATCCTGTAATCAAACATTTTATAGCTCAATCATTCGATTACTTAATTTGTTTAACCATTTCGCCTTCACCTGTTTTGGTTGCGCTCATTGTTGCATCCAAAGCAAAGTGCAAAGCAGGATTACAAACACCCAGCAATGAGTCATTATTTGATTTAATGGTTCATACTACCAAAGAAGACTTCAAGCCAGAAGAAATTGGCGAACAAATCATCGCATTAGCAAAAAAGATTAAAACAAATGATTAACAACTTTAAAGGTACCGGCGCTGCGCTTATTACACCATTTAATGACGACTTTTCCATTGATTTTATAGGTTTAAAAAAACTTATTGAACATGTTTCTGTTGCTGGTGGGGCTGATTTTATTACGGTACTTGGTACCACTGGTGAAACCGCCACGCTTACGGATACAGAAAAAACCTCCGTACTTGATTTTGTAAAAGCAAACAATACCCAAAAATTGCCCATCATGTTTGGCTTAGGAGGCAATGATACCCAAAAGGTATTAGCCACCATAAAAAAAACAAATTTTGAAGGCATTGAAGCCATATTATCGGTTTGCCCTTATTACAACAAACCTTCGCAAGAAGGCATATACAGACATTATATTGCCATTGCTGACGCTTCACCAGTGCCGGTAATGCTGTACAATATTCCAGGACGTTCAGGGGTAAACATGACTGCGGCAACCACCATTAGGCTTTCGCAACACCCCAATATTTTTGCCATGAAAGAAGCCTCTGGTGACTTAATGCAATGTATTGAAATAAAAAAAGGTGCCCCTAAAGACTTCATTTTAACAGCAGGTGATGATTTGCTTTCGGTACCCATGATTGCTATTGGTGCGGAAGGTTCTGTTTCTGTAATGAGCAATTTATATCCAGTTAAATTTAGTCAAATGGTAAAAGCGGCAATGGCTGGCAATTTTGAACTTGCCAATCGTTTATTGCACGATTTCGTTGACATCAATCCTTTGTTATATGCGGAGGGAAATCCAGTTGGAGCGAAATTCATTTTGTCAAAAATGGGTATTTGTGGCTTTAATGTTCGCTTGCCTTTAGCACCTGCCTCAATAGAGTTACAAGAAAAATTAACCAACGCTTTTAATGAGTTTAAGCAGTAGGCTTTGTTTTATTTGCATACTTCCATAAAAAAAGCTGCCTGATGATTTCAGGCAGCTTTTTTATGGAAGTATCCTAGAATTTGTCTGCTATTTTTATTTTTAAAAATTGCTTTTGCGTTTTTCAGCAAACACTTCTTAAACCCCAATCATGACGAATGAGCCCCAAAAGATAGGGAAATTATACTGTGCTTTGATTTCTTTTTTGGCATCGTTAAAAGCTTTTCGTTTATTACCCGTCGCTTTCCATTTTTCATAAAACAACACCATCAGTTTTTGAGTTACCTCATCGTTCACCTTAAACAAACTCATTACAATAGAGTTGGCCCCAGCAACTAAAAACGAACGTTGTAACCCATAAACCCCCTCACCTACTTGCACTTGTCCTAAGCCTGTTTCACAAGCACTGAGCACTACCAATTCAGTATTGTCAAAATACAAATTAGAGGCTTCCAAAGCGGTAAGTACGCCATTTTTTGCATTCACATTCAATTCCTCTTTATTATCGATGATATCACCGGCACCAGAAAGCAACAATCCGGAGTTCAATAAAGGGTTAGATGCAAATTCACTTTCTTCGTTATTGCTTGATGAAGGCACATCTTCTTTAAAATAGGCGTGTGTCGCGATATGGAAAACGCGAGGATTTTTCAAGTTTTTAATGGCTTCTTCAGTCACATTTTTACCTATAAATTTCTGTACTTTTTCGCCTTTTGCACTCAAAAAATTATACAATTGTTCCACCTCTTTTTCGGCCCCTTCAAGTTGGCTAACATTATGATTACCGCCGCTTTCGTCTGTGTTAAGTTTATAAAACTGAGGATTCCCTAATAACACAATATCACTCACCTCTACATTATTCTGTACGCCTTTCTTTGACTTTGCTTTCAATTCAAGGGCATTTAACACCAAATCTTTGGTATTACTTACCAACACAAAATTATTTTGGTCTAAGCCATATTTCCCTTCAGGGGATTGTAACATTTCAACGTTGAGTTGGTTATACACTCCTTCAGAAGACAAGTATACTGTTGCCCCATCAGGCAATTTATCCTTGATGGCTTTCCAAAACATTTTATAGGAATAGGCATCCTCATTTTTAAATTTCACGGCATTTCTAAAATAGTTGATATACCTGGTTTCTAATAACTTTCCATTTGGAATAACCACCACCTCAGGTTGAGATTTTGTATCTGCAGCAATAATCATCGCTGCATAAACCACTGAATCGGTAAATGATTTGTCAAAATACCTAAACCTGATGAGCTCAACCGCATATTCATTTGGCTTAAGCGTGTTACGTATGTCTTTCCAAGTGATATTTCGTTTTTTATTATCGTCCATGGCAAAATCTTCCGATTTTTCGCTCAATTCTTTTTCTATGGTTTCAATTTCTTTTTCAATGGCTTTAGGATCTACATTCAATTCTTTTAGCTGTTGAGGACTCATAGAAATAATACCCGTTACAAATTCTTTTAAGGCCACATATTCTTTATATTTATTCACCAAAGTGGTATCGTTACTACTCAAAATTCTTTGCTTCACTTTAATAGAAGAGCTTAATAAAAGGGCTTTGGTGGCAATAACGTTGTTATAAATATCGCCCAACAAAGCAGGTTTATTGTCTTTCATTTTAAAGACTAAGGAATTATAAAATTCAAAATCGTCTTTAATGAGGTTCCAATATTTATTTTTTTCCCTAAAGCTTAAAGAGGGGAAATATTTTTTCGTAAAATCGAGGTACAAATGGGTCGTTTCTTCTAACAAGTCCAACGATTTTTGGTGTTGATTTTTGATGTAAAAAATCCTTGCTTGTTTACTGGTGGCATTTACATAATCGGGATGGGTAGATGAAAATACCGATTGGTACACCTCCCGTGCTTTTCCATAATTTTGTTCTGCTTTATCATACAAAGCCATATTGGAACTGATATCACCTCTTATCATTAAAATTTCGGCGGTATGTACATTGTACTTGGTCAACTTATCAACCCAATATACATTCGCAACCCCAAGTAAAGTATCGGCTTTTTCATATTGATGGGTTTCATAATAAAAATGCGCCATGTCTTTCAATTGGTCTGCATAAATAGGGTTTTTAGTACCAATTTTAGATTTAATGATGGCAGTGGCTTCGTTTAGCAAGGCCTCGATGTCGGCATGTGATTTTTTAGCTTGTTTGAGTTGAATCAAAGCCAAACGGGTCATGGTATTGGCTACCAAAATATGTTTTTTGCCTAAAATTCTTTGTTGGTTTTTTAAGGCCAAGGTAAGATTGGCTTCCACTTTCGGGAAATCCCCAATGGCCAGGTACAATTCTTCTAATAAAAGTAAACTTTCGGTCGCTTTCAAGGTGGAATCGGCAAAAAATTTAGTGGCAATTTTTTGAGCTTTACGAATATTTTTTTCTGATTCCGCATAATTACCGGTGGCCAAATACACTTTTCCCAAAAGATTAAAAGAGCTTATCAACTCACGGTTATTGGCCCCCATTTTTTTCTCTTTCAAAGCAATGGCTTCTTTCAATAAGTCTTCGGCATCATTATAACTCCCTGTTTTCAAATACAATTCCGCCAATTCATCAGCCGTTTCGGCGGCATCTAAGGCTTGTTTTTTAATGTATTTATTAGACGCCGTATAGGCTTTGTTTAACATTTGTTTTGCTTCATCATAATACCCTAAAGTACTGTACAGTTTTGCTACCCCTTGGTAAGTTTCTACTACTTTCGGATTATTTTGATTTGATTGTGCCTTCGCAATACGCAATGCTTTTTTCAACAAGGTATCTGCAGAGGTATACTCTCCTTTTTGCAATAACAACTCCGCCAACAACTCTAATTCGTATGCATATTGAATATCTTTTTCCCCATAACGCATTTTAGAAGATTCTAAAGCATTGGCCCTCAATTCATAGGCCTGGTCGTAACGCTCCGTAATTTCATACAATTCGGCATAATTATTCAAAAAAGTAGCATAAGAGTTGTGTGTATTCAACAGTTGGGGTTGCACAATTTTCACGAAACTTTCTTTGTATATTTCTTCTGCTTTTTTAAATTCACTGCCATACTTCACCAAATACGACGCTTGCAGTAATTTAGATTGGTGATACAAAGGCGCATTTTCACCTAGCAATGCTTTATTAATCGAGATAATAGTATTAAGTGCTTGATTAGCCGTTTCAAGATCTCCCGCTCTTAAAGACAAATCAAATTGTGCTTTGATATAAGGCAACTTTTTAGGATGCACGTCTGGCATATTGGGAAACTCCAAAAAGATATCATTCAGTTGATTAGCGGCTTTAGCATTGTTATTTTTCTCTATTTTTTGTCTAACCTCAATAAATTCTTTGCCTTGGTAGTAAAAATTCTTTTTTCCATAAGCCCTTTTAGAAGTTAATTGTAGGTTTCTATTGAATTTTTTAACTTTTGATGGCTTATTGGTCAATATGTATTCGTTGACCAATAATTCATTTAGCTCTAGTTTAGCTTGAGCTGCCTTGCGCAAGCCTCCCACCTTGAACCCTTTATAATAATATTTTGCGGCCATTTTATGATTATTATCAACCAAATACCAATCCGCCCTTAATTTGCAATACTCCCGATAAGCGCTATTTTTAGTGCCAATATTTTTTTTAAGCCATACATAATTCGTATTCAACACCACTTCTGCCGAATGATAATCTCCTTGAAGCAAACAAGCACTTGCTTTTAGGTTCATCAAGTGTGCAAAGTTTAATTTTCTGGCGTTAAACACATGGGTCGACACTTTATTTTTCATTACATAGCCATCATCTCCCAATTTTCTATTCAACACCAAAGACATCAAGCTACTTTCCAACGCGTTGATATGTTTCATGGCGTCGACCACATTTCCTTTCATCAGCAATGCTTCAATGAATTGTAGCGTGCATTGATTTGAATAATATTTATACGACACAGGTGTAAACTGCTTGATAAGCGCACTGGCTAACTTATCCGCTTTATCGGCATAACCAGCTTCTAAATAGTAGTCAATTAAACCTTTGTTTACCAAATAAATGGTCACTAAACTATCTTTTGGAATTCTATTCGCTTGTGCCAAAGAAGAATCTAATAAAACGGGCAAGGGCGCAAATTCATTCTTTGCCAAATTAGCACGCAATACATACAGTGTTACCCTCGCCAAATAGGCATCGTTTTTATACTGACTATTCGAAATATTTTTAAGTAATTTTTCTCCTTTACTTAACACATCACTATAATAGCCTTGTTGAAAAGATATTTCCATCTCTTGAATCCCCGCTTCCCAATGACGATAGGTATTCGCTGGCGTGTTTTTGGCATCACTATCTATAAACAAGAAAATCGAAAGTATGAAAACAATAGAAAACCTAATTAATAATCTCATGGCTGTATAAATGATTTTATGATAAATTCAATAAGCAATATTAAAAAAAATACCCAACATACATATTAAAAAGTATCAAATTATACCAATGCCCTGTAGAAATTTAAAGGAAATTTTAAAATTTTCAATAAATTTACCAAACACCTAAACACCAATACCATGTCAATAACGATTAAAACCATCTACAAAGGCGATTTAAGAACTGAAGCAACGCATATACAGTCAAACACAAGCCTAATCACTGACGCACCACTTGACAACAACGGAAAAGGGGAAGCATTTTCACCAACCGACTTGGTATGTGCCGCTTTAGGAAGTTGTATGTTGACCATTATGGGCATAGTAGCTAACAGAGAACAAGTTGCGATGGAAGGCACCACCATAGAAATCACCAAAATTATGGCTTCAAGTCCTAGAAAAATTGCGGAAATCATATTGAATTTCAAGGTACCCACCGGTGCAAATATTACTGAAGTACAAAAACAAAAACTCATCCACGCAGCCCATACTTGCCCAGTAGCCTTAAGCCTTGCAGCAGACATTGTACAGACGGTAACGTTTGAATGGTAAAATAATAGTTTAAATTCTTCTTTGCTAACGCTGCGTGATTTCTCTTCAGCGCCTTTGCGTGAAATTTTATTTTTGCACGCAAAAGCGCAAAGGAAAAAAAACGCAAAGTGCGCAAAGGGATGGTTATATCGCAACTCTTTACGCTCAACTTTTTTTACGTAACGAAGCCTAACAAAAGCATTAAGCGTCCCATTGTTTTACCAACACAAAAAATCTTCTGCTAAACAAAATGGCTTGAAGCAATAAGGCGATTAAAAAGCCAATCCAAATGCCTAAGGCGTGCCAATGCAACACAAAACAAAGGTAGGCCCCAATAGGCAATCCTACCAACCAATAGCACACAAAAGTGATGATTGAAGGGAATTTATAATCGCCTAAACCTCTTAATAATGCTTGACTTACACTTTGTAGCGAATCGGAAATTTGAAATATTCCGGCAACAATAATCAAGGGAATGGCTAAGGTAATTACTTCCACTTCATCAATAAAATTAGAGGCTAACAAAGCAGGAAAAGAGATAAAGACCACACAAGGCATTAACACAAAACACACCCCTACCGCCAAACTTACCTTGCCCGATAATTTCATTTGGGCGACATTGTTTACCCCCACCGCTTGCCCCACCCTGATGGC
>JBIKPL010000012.1:0-22355 GCA_044357485.1 Cytophagales bacterium | reverse complement strand
CTTCGTCTACCTCTATAAAAACTTCCTCTTTTGTTTTCGCAAACCATTCAGACAATACCTTGTTTTTTCTTTCTGCAACAGCGGCTGTCAATATTTTTTGGTAGTCGTCATTGAAATTAGCCTTATGAGGCACCATCACTTTTTTAAGGTAAATGATACGCATTGCTTCTTTGCCTTCCGGAGTTCGGTATGGAATGGCATGGGTGATATCACCCACCTTCATGGTGTCAATCACAAAAAACACACTTGGATCAAGGTGTTCGACCGCAATCATGCTTGATCCAGAATTTGGATCGACAAACAAGCCTCCCGCTTCTGCAGTGATTTTATCTTGAGAATTGTCTTTGGCAGCTTTAGAGAAAGCAATGGAATCGGATAATATTTTTGTTCTCAATTTCTCCAAGGCTTCAGTAGTCGAGTGAATGTCTAAGTTAGACGAAGCCGGTTTAATCAAAATGTGACGAGTATTAAACTCTAATCCTCTTCGTTCTATCATTTGAATCAAGTGAAATCCAAACTGAGACTCCACAATATCGGACAATTCTCCTGGCTTCAATTTTAACGAAGCCGCCTCGTATTCGGGTACTAATTCTCCTTTTTTGAAAAATCCTAGTTCCCCGCCATTAGCACCAGAGCCAGGATCTTGAGAATGTGTTTTGGCTAAATCAGCAAAACTAGCACCTGCTAAAATTTCATTTTTCAAGGCTTGCAAAGCATCTTTGGCTTGTTTTTTTTGCTCTTTGCCCACAGATGCCTCAATTACAATTTGCCCCACTTCGGCTTCTTTTGAAAAATAAGGTAAACTATCTGCTGGAATGCGTTCATAAAATTTCTTTACCTCCCCTGGCGTAAGTTTAATATTGCCAGAAATTTTATCTTGCATTTTTTGACCAACCATTTGCTCTTTAACTTGGCGACGCAAATCTTTTTTTAACTCCGCAACCGATTTGTTATAATATTCTTCAAGCTTTTGTTCTGACCCAATTTGCTGAATAAAATAAGCCATTCTTCTACTTAATTGATCATCAACCATTTTTTCATCAACCGTAACCGAATCGATGTCTGCTTTGGCTAGCAACAGTTTATTGATCAATAAAGATTCTAGTACCGAACACCTGATATTTTCAGTTGAAAATTTAAATTGATTATTGGCCATGTACTGCAGATACATCACCTCCATTTCTGATTTTAACACGATATGGTTATCTACTTTTCCAATAATTTTCTCGACAATTTGTCTATTGGAAATAGGTTGTGCCATTACTGAAAACGAAGCCAACAATAAACCTATAAAAAATAATGATTTCAAATATTGTTGACTGCTGCTATTTCTCATTTTTGATTTCAATTTCATGCTTATTTAAAGCTTCTTTATAACAATTTTCTTCAAACAAAGCCCAATTCCTTACTTTACGGTCTTGAAGTATGCTTACTTTTAATTTATCTTGGATATAGCTTACAGGGGCAATGGCTCCAAATGGCTTGATATCGACAATGCTTAGCAAATATAAATAATCTTCGTCAGCTATTTCAAAGTTTCCTTTTCTTTCGTAATTACCTAAGTGAGTCGCAAAAGGAGATTTAGACACTAAAAACTCTAAATCTTGCCAATGCTCATTTTGAATATGAAATTGCTCCGCAAACCTCAAACAAATCGACTTTAGTTCTTTCTTTTCCTTCCCCCCTTGTTTAGCAATCAAACTCTTAAATTGGTCAATTTTAGGGGCATTACGAGCCAAAACAATAAAACTCCCTTTCACGATAGTGGTATTGAGTCGATTTTGTTCAGGTTTTAATTTAAGTTCAGCAATCAATTCTTTTTCAGAGACATTGGTATCTACATCTGTCTCAAAAAAATTAGTTTTAAATTGATGAATCAATAAAGTATTTCTATAAGCGTTCACCTGTTTTTCTATGGCCGAATTACCATTTTCTTTTTGAGTACAATAATGCGCAATCACTTGTTGATGCACCCAATCGTCAACAAATTTTTTCACAAAGCCAATACTATCTTTGCTATTCATCTTCGCTTCTTGCATCTCAGGCAAATCACTACGATGTAAGGATTCGCCATAGACTTTAGCAATAACCTTGTCTGTCGTTAAAGTAGCACTATCCGTAGTAGAATCAGTAGTACAGCCCAACAAGCTTGTGCATAAACAAATCAAAAAACAAACATCCTTCGCTCGATGTTTAATCGAACAAAGGATGTTTGGTGTATTTTCAAGTATAAATTGGTGAATTACACGCATTATTTTTTAACCAATTTTTTCAATTCTTCTTCATTGAGCTTAACTGGGTATTGGGTTTTAAGGGTTGCTATCCATTCTTTTTCTAAGAAATTTTGATAATCAGAAATAGCCATTCCTTTTACTTCCTCTAATTTTTTATTTCTTGGTTCTTCCACTTTTCTTACTTTAATCAAAATAACCCTTCCATCTTTTTCGATCACTTGGTCACCTTCTTTCCAATCAGCAGCATCGGCATTGGTATTGTCCCCTTTTTGAAACATTCCTTGGGTGATTTGTACTGCTAAAGGTTGCTTCTCGTTGTACAATTTCTCAAGAGCCGTGTTGGCTGTGGAGAAATATTTAAATCCAACTTTACTGGTTTTAGTTTTGGTATTGCTTGAGGATACCAATGCTCCCGCTAAATCGAGTACGCTAATTCTTGTAGAATCAATTTTTTGTGCTTTCAAAAAGTCAAAAACAAGTTTAGCTCTTTTTGTTGAAATTTTGCTTGTGGGCAAGGTTTTAAGTTCTGATACATCCGCAAAGCCATTAATCTCAAGCAACAATTTTGAATCTTTATTCAACAACGCAACGACGCTGTTTAACTTAATAGAATCGTCTTTGGTTAATTTGGCAACTCCAGGAACAAATACCAAATCATCTGTTTTAGGTTCATTTACCGCATATTTACTAGTTTTCAAACTTGCTTTTACTTGGTCTAACACGGTACGGTTGGCACAGCTATAAATCGTTGCGTCTAAACGTTTGTTCCATTTGTAGTTGTCTTGATGGCTAGCGAAGAATTTTTGTAACCCAACAGTGTCTTGTATGGCTTTACTCCAAACCTTGGTATCCATCAATTGAAAGAGCAATATCCCTTCTCTGTATTCACTCACTAAGTTTTTGTAGTCAGGATATTTTGATTCAAGATTCACTTCTTCATAATTCAAAATCGACAATTCAGCGAACTCTTTATACAAGATATTGATATAATGCGCTGGGCTAAAATTAGGATGAACACGTTGACGATCTTTTACAAACTGTAAAAATGCACCTATTGTTGTATTTTTTGATTGAATACTAAATAATGGCAAGGTCAAGTCTTTGTCTGCTTTGTTAAAATCAAATTTACCTTTCACGAGGTTGGTATCGGCTTTGGCGTAAGCTATTTTAATCGCAGCAGGGTATTCGGTAAAGTTATTTTCTTTTTTAAGACGAGAAATCAATACTGATTTATTCAAATCTGACCTCGAATCTTTAGAAACCTTTCCTTTAATGCTTGTTTCCAATTCTTTAAATTCTGGCAAACCTTTTCTTTCGATTAGTTTAATAATATGCCATCCATAAGGAGTGCGAACAGGGCTTGAAAAATCGCCCGCCGTTTTCAATCCAAAAGCAGCATCTTCAAAACTTGGAATCATGGCATTGGTACCAAAAATTGGCAAAACGCCTCCTTTGTTTTTGGTACCTAAATCATCAGAAAACTGCGCACAAAGTTCTTCCCAATGAGCACCACCTTTTACTTTGGTAAAGATTTCGTCTATTTTTTGTTTGGCGGCTAAAGAATCTTCCGCACTAATGCCTTCGCTAGACCTCACCATAATATGAGCCACTTTCACTTCACCACGAGAAGGGCGTCGGTCTTTTACTTTCAAAATATGGTATCCAAATTTAGTTCTGCATACAGGAGAGATATCGCCAACTTTTGTTTTGTAAGCGGCATCTTCAAAAGGGTATACCATTTGTAATGCTGTAAAATAGCCTAAATTCCCTTTGTTTGTTTTAGCCGATGGGTCTTGAGAATTTTCAAAAGCCAAATTTTCAAAATCTTCCCCAGCAAGCGCTTTCGCTCTTAAAGTGTTAATTTTCTGAAATGCTTTTAAGGAATCTACAGGGTCGGCATCAGGAGCAACGGAAATTAAAATATGTATTGCATTGATTTCTTCGCCCATACGTTGGTAAGCTTCTTTAATCAATCCTTCGGTAACACTTTTTTCGGTTAAATAAGGTTGCGCCAATTGTTTTTTATACCCTTCTAATTCTTTGATAAAACTTTGTGCGGTATCTAATCCCATCGACTGGGCTTCAATTACTTTAAGTTTAAAATTGGTATATAAATCTAAATATTCTTTCAGGCTTTTTTCAGAATAAGCATCGGGATCGTTTCCGTTGTTTTTTTGATAAACATACTTAAATTGAGATACAGGAACCGCTACTTTTCCTAATGTTTCAATGCTTGGGTCTTGTTGTTTAGTATCCGCAACTTTACAGGCATTAAAAGTAAACGTTGCTCCTAGAGCCAAAGTGATTATTCTTTTCATTTTCAATTAATTACAAACAATTTTACAAATGATGCTTCTCTTCAAACCTCCATAAGTGACAAAACGCACTTTTGAGAATTCAAATCTAAATGTTAATTTTAGATGCACCACAATTTTAACGATTTTTTTGTTTAAAATATTGCTTTTACTCTTTTTTTAAACAAAAAAAAAGGGATAAGTTTAAAACCTACCCTTCTTCTATTGAACTCAATTGAATGTTATTTGATTACTAATTTCTCTGTAATCGTTTCCGTACCATTAGAAACTTGAATTAAATAAACACCTTTATTTTGCACCGACAAATCTATTGTATCGGCTTTAACAATTGATTTAGAGAATACCACTTCTCCTAGTAAGTTTCTTACTGTCAATTCAGACACCCCACTTAAAGTGCTATTGATAACCACCATTCCTGAAGAAGGGTTTGGAGAAATCAAACGATTTTCTGTCGCATAAGCCGTTGCATTTGTAGCCAATATGAGGGGATACCCCAAAGCAATAGAATCTAACAATAAAATACTGGTATTGCTTGGAAACTTATAATCGGAAGAGGTAATTTTAATAGCAATTGAATCGGCAGAATTCTCATCTTTGTACATCCAAACTGGAATTTCTATTAATTCAAATTGGCCATTTTGGGCAAGTTTAGCATTTGATTGCCCCACAATAGCCGTTGTATCGCCTCTATGTTTGGTTAACATAATAGAAACAGTAGCGCTATCGTTTCCAACGGTACTATATTGATAATTTAACAATATTTTACTTGGCAATTTATCTAGTTTTGCGCCAGGGATAACGGTCGTAACATTGTTATCCCAATTAATACTTCCTAAACTAATTTCGCCACCACGAATATTATTATAGTCGCCCTTTGACACCAATTTAGCCGCATATTGATCTTGACCTAAAGTATCTACGGACAAGAATACTTCATTATTTTCGCCATTGTTACTTTTCCATCCATTTAAATTTGCGGCAACCTTTTTCGTCCAATTGTTAAAAGTACCGTTAGGCAAAGGAAGAATAGTGTTGTCTTTTCTAAATGCTATCAACTGAATATCTTCTATTTCAAGAAAAGAACCTAAGGTTGGAGAGCCAAAAGGATTGTCTACAAAAGGAGCAAGTAGCAATTGGGCAGTTCCTTCGGGTGCGACAAATTTAAATATGGTATCTCTCATAAATTCACCCTCACCTACATTAGGAAGCGCAATAGAAATCAATCCACCCATACCACCAATAACAAGGCTATCGGCAGTCATAAAACTCATCATCACAACCGAATTTCCCGAATTGTTTTTATAGTTAATGACAATACTTACACTATCAACATAAGGAAATGGAATACCAATCCCCATCAAAGGATCACTTTGGGTATCCAAATTGCCCAAAATAAACCCATTGGCATCTTTCAACGATAGATTAAGCACCCTTGCAGAAGAATCGGTTCCGGTTAATCCTGCAGAATCATTTACTCTCCAATCGTCAAGTACCTTCGTGGTATCAAATGACCAATTACTAAATTGAGCATTCGGTAATTGTTGTGCCTGCGTAATGGTTATCCCTAATACAGCACTGGTAAATAAGGCAAGTATTGCTTTCTTCATCTTGAATAAATTTAATTTACAGTGATTTTATATCACTAGTTACAAAATATCTTAAAAAAAGAATAGTTGAAGGTAGCTTTTTTTGAGCAAACTAATAAAAGTCATTTATTGATGTGAATGATATTAGTTTACTATTAATTTTTGGATTAAACACGCGTCTTTATTTGCTATGGAGACAACATATACCCCTTGGTTCAAGTCCGAAATGTTCATATATTTTTCATGCAAAGCCTCTACCGTATGCTCGTACAATACATTCCCTGTAACCGATCTGATTGTAACCAACACATGATGTTCTGTTTGGTTACTTAAGGTTACCGCTGTTTGAGCAGGATTAGGATAAAGCAACAACTTTTGATCATCATGATAAGTCAAACCTAAGGTAGGATATTCAAAGGCGACATCATCAACCCAAAGTGCCGCACCAGCAGCCCGATTAACCGACCCTTTACCTCTAGAGGAATAGAATTGCACAATAGCAGAATCGGCCGTAGTTTCATTTTGGTTTAAACTTACCGCAACCCGTTGTGCCTCAAAATTATGGGTAGGCAAAATATAACCGTAGCCGCCCCCTACTTTTGTGGTCTCATTGCCAACTCTTTTGGTTAAAATAATTTCAACCGCAGCAGAATCATTGATCCCAAGGGTAGGCACATATTTACTTGCAAAAGTAATGGCCGTTGGCACCGTATTAATTTTAAATGTAGGACTATATTTATCATCCGCAGCCGTTATACCATACTGAACAGCACCAAGCGACAAAACGCCCGATTGAACATTTCCGACAAAAGTACCTGTGCTAAGTTTGGCCGAGGCAGCACCATTGTTAAACTCATTGGCTTTGGTAAGCGAACCTGCCATATAAGTTTCAGACGATTGCCAACTGGTAGGCAAATCGGTATTAATGGCTTGCCATTGTTCAAAGCCAGCATTTTTAGTGGCGAATGGTGTTAAGCCAACACCAACAATAAGATTATCGACACTGACATAAGAGCCAATGGTTTTGCTATTAACTTTTTTAGGATCTGTGGCTTCAGGGAAAAACGCAACAATAATTTGGGTAGCATCGGCAGGCACTGTTACGTTACCAAACGTAGGGATCGAAGAGGTAATAAAAGATTGGATTGTTAACGATTTACCAACCGGACCAGCGGAAATCGGGGCTACATAATAGCCATCAACACCGCCAGGCAATAAATCATTATTGGCATCAAAAAAAGCAACGGCTGCCACCGCCCCATTTTGTGAAGAGGCAAAATCTCCAATAATTGACAATATGCCGACGTGCGAAGTTATTGGTATTCCGGTTCCTTTTATTTGCCCACTGCAACTACCTATACATGATATAGTTCCGCTAATGATACTGGCAATGTCCGATTTGGTAGTAGTAACTACTGAAACAGCAGAACCAAGCCCTCCTTTGCCGACGATTTTCTTCACGCCCAAACTACCTTTCCAATCTACCAAGGTATCTCTCGTAGTTGTCGTCCAATTTTCAAAATCGCCATTGGGAATAGATTGAGCAAACAATTGACTACAAGAAAATACCGCAATCACAAGGCTCAGTTTTTGTAAATATTGATTCATATCTATGGATTTATTTTTCCTTATATACCAAAACAAGCACCGTCGTAACTATTGGCAGCAGAGCGATAAAACGATAAAAAACCAGGTATTTTATTGCTTAAATTCAAATGCTTTAACCGAATCTATAAAGCCTCCCTTTTTCACAAAAACCAATTCTACAAGCCATAATACTTGCAAAGAAAAGGGTCTATTCAAATCGGTTATTTCATATAAACGATAGCCTTGTTGGTCCATAAAATTAAGCATTACTAAAAAGCTATTGCTAAAAAATTGGTTGGTAACGCCTGCCTCAACCATAAACACTTCTGTTTTACCAAAGTAATCGGAGGCGCCTTTGAGTACTTCAATGTCTAAACCCTCTGCATCAATTTTAATAATATCAGGCACCGGAAATGCACTTGCCGCTAACAACTTATTTAAGGTCACCACTGGAATTTCCACTTGTTTTAAGCCAGCCGCACTCGCTTCTTCAGCCGTGTATCGAAACGAACAACTGTCGTCACGTTCGTGCATCGTAAACTGAAAAGCCCCTTCGACTTCACCAGCACCAAGGCCATGAAAAGCCACCTTCGGGTTAATACTTAAAATATCCTGGATCGAAGACTTTAACCAATATTGGGGTTCTAAAAGGGTATAATAGGCATCGGGAAAATACTTAAGCGTTTCTCTTGTCCATGTACCATGATTTGCCCCAACATCCACAATATGATTTGGAGCAAAACCAATCTGTTGAAGATTGGTAAAAAAAGTATTCAGCAATGCATTTTTATGGTTTTCATCAAACGATGAAGTACGATTGCCTACTATTTTAGCTTTTATTTTTTTTAATAATTTTATCAATGCAGTGTTGTTAAACTTTATACCATAAAAATCCATGCGTTTAATGGTCAATTGCTGCAAGGAATAACAATAGTACCCCATCACTATAGTCGTCAATAAGCCCTACGATAGTGATGGGTAAGATATATTAATGATGGTGATGATGTTGAGGAATTTGTTCAAAAGTAACCGCAGGTTGTGTTTTGTCTTTAAACGAAGCACGAGGTTTTAAGCCCAATAAGTGAAACAATTCTTTGTCTTCGTTCACCTCAGGATTAGGCGTAGTCAACAATTTATCTCCTGCAAAAATGGAATTTGCTCCCGACATAAAACAGAATGCTTGGTCTTCTTGCGTCATTCTTACCCTGCCAGCAGATAAACGAACCATTGCCTTAGGCATAATAATACGTGCGGTAGCAATCATCCTAATCATGTCCCAGATTGGCACTTTAGGCTGATCTTCAAGCGGTGTTCCTTCTACAGGAACCAAGGCATTTACAGGCACTGATTCAGGATGAGATGGCATCGTAGAAAGGGTGTGTAACATGCCAACCCTATCGCCATGAGATTCGCCCATCCCAATAATACCTCCAGAACAAACAGATACACCTGCATCACGAACATTGGCCAAGGTATCTAACCTGTCATCATAGGTTCTTGTGGATACAATTTCACCGTAATGTTCTTCGCTGGTATCTAAATTATGATTATAGGCATATAAACCTGCGTCTTTCAATTTTTTGGCTTGGTCATCGGTGAGCATCCCTAAGGTACAACACACTTCTAATCCCATGGCATTTACGCCTTTTACCATGTCTAATACTTTGTCAAAATCTTTGTTATCGCGTACTTCTCTCCAAGCGGCACCCATACAAAATCTTGTACTTCCGCTGTCGCAAGCATTTTGTGCGGCAGACAAAACTTCGTCTACTTCCATTAATTTTTGCACCTTCACATCGGTATGGTAACGTGCTGCTTGTGGACAATAAGAACAATCTTCAGGACAACCACCTGTTTTCACGGATAACAAAGTACACACTTGTACTTCTCTCGAATCATGAAATTCACGATGTACAGTAGCGGCTTTATACACAAGCTCTAGTACAGGTAAATTATATATTGCTTCAATTTCTGCTCTGGTCCAGTTGTTACGAATTGCTGTTGACATGTTTATTTATAATGGTCTACTTGGAATAAGTGATAATGATTACGAATACATTATGCACAAATGAATGAATACCCAATTGATTATTGAATGTTAAAATCTTGTAAAGCTCCGAATATGACTACAAAATTCCTAATTCTAACGCTGTTATTTTGTATCGTTCCCCTGTAATTGTGGGGCTTAAGGGATGGTATAAAAAATGGCCATTGGTGAATGGAAAACTAAAAAGAGTAGCGTTACAAAAAAAAATCAGCAGTGTTTGACATTACAAAAACCATTATCCAAACCAAGTATCGTGGATGCGCCTATGTGCTTCGAAAAACATTTATTCGTGGTATTCATGGACTCTGACGCCATGAATACCACGAATAAATCAAAGAGCAATAATTGACATCATAAGCAAGTACTCCTTCAAATTATTCGATTATCAATTCAAAAGGCACACGTGCTTGTACACCTTTCATGGTGTTTATTTTTTGTAAGGTTTTAAAATACGGATACAATTCGCCCAATTCAGAGGCTATCATTTTTGATTGTGAATCTTTAGATTGATCATCAAACAAGGCTTCTAACCAATTTTTATGTTCAGGGATATAAGTAACACTATAATCTGCGCCAAGTTTAGCACTAGAAGCAGCAATGTCAATCGCCTGTTGTAAGCCGCCTAATACATCTACTAAACCAATAGCCTTCGCTTGTTTGCCGGTCCAAATACGTCCACCAGCCACTTTACGAATTACTTCCATGTTCACTTTCCTGCCTTCCGCCGCTTTTCTCAAAAATTCTTCGTAGGTAAATTCTACTTCAGACTGAATAATTTTTCTTTCATAATCTGTCATCTCGCGAATTGCACTTCCAACATCAGAAAATTTTCCGGTTTGGTAACCGTCGACTGTGATGCCCAATTTATTTCCCAAGGTATTTTTAATATTGAAAATTAAGCCAAACACCCCAATAGAACCCGTAATCGTGGTTGGTTGCGCTACAATTTTATTACAAGCCATGGCCATATAATAGCCGCCAGAAGCCGCCATGTCAGACATAGAAGCAATTACCGGTTTAACCCTGCGGGTAATGACAATTTCTCTCCACATTAAATCAGAGGCCAAGGCGCTACCGCCCGGAGAATTAATTCTCAACACGATGGCTTTAACTTTGGGGTTATTTCTCGCTTTGCGTAATTGTTCACACACATCGGCTGCACCAATTTCATCTAATACGCTATTTCCTTGATGAATTTCTCCGGTAGCCACAATCACCGCTATCTTTTTATCTTCATTTTGGGATGCATCAGGCAAAGATTTCACATAAGCCCCAAGCTCAACGAGTTTGATTTTTGCCGTAGTCAAATGGATGCCCAATTTTTTCTTTAACTCCGACTCCACTTGGTCATAATACCCTAAATTGGTAATTAATTTAAACCTAACGGCATCATTGGCATTGTGAACATACATAGAATCTGAAATCAACCTTAGCCTAGCCACCGAAATTTGTCGAGAGGCAGAAATATCAGCCAGCATGGTGGCATACACCCCATTCAATAAAGTATCTAATTGATTACGGTTGTGGTCACTCATTTTATCTAATAAAAATGGTTCCACGGCACTTTTATAATCCCCAACTTTAAATACTTCAGGTTTGATTTCTAATTTCTCAAACAAGTTTTTAAAATACAACAATTGGGTTCCAATGCCATTAAACTCCAATAAACCTTCAGGAGCAAGGTAAATTTTATGGGCAGAAGAGGCAAGGTAATAGGCTCCTTCGGAGAATGATTCGCCATAAGCAAAAATAAATTTTCCTGATTTTTTAAAATCAACCAAGGCCGTTCTAATTTCTTGTAAAGAAGCAAATCCGGCCTTCACCTTACTCAGGTTCAAATAGATGCCTTTAATTTTGGGGTCTGTTTTAGCGGCTGCAATCGCTTTTTTGATTTCTACTAAGCCTATACTTTCTTTGTCGTCGCCCATTGGCAAATGCAAGTCTTCTAAAGGATTAGAATGAGACACTTCAGTAATAGGTTTGTCGAAATTTAATTTCAAAACGCTATTGGCTTCTATCATTTTAGATTCTGATACAGAAAATATTCCTATGGTAAGAAGTATTGCACCAACAACAAAAATGGTTAGCGCTATTAAAGTAGCGAGGAGGTATTTGATAAATTGCCACATAGTTTTTAGAATAATTTTAAAAATCAAAACTTGGTTTCCCCAAATTTATACGAATAGAGGCATAGAAACAAATCTAATGCAATAATAGTACGCAGAAACTAACAAGTGACGGAATACAAACTCAGGACGAGGTTTTTTTATGAATAAATACACGCTCGTTTATCAAAAAAACGATAAAAAAACTACTTAACCACAACAATCAAAACGCATTATTCTTCAATAATTGCCCTGATGGCATCAATATAACCGTACGACCAACCTTCCACAATATCGTCATAGGCTTCATCGGGAATATTGGTATGGTTCAATTCAAAAGATGTTCCTTTTTTATCAACATGCAATTTGATGGTGACAATCGATTCTTGTCCTTCAGGATTATCGAAATACCATTCTTGCACAATTTTTTTATTTTTTTCGAATGCTATATTTCTACCCGAAATATCACCATCGTATAAAGAAAATTCTGAACCAGGCTCCTCCGACATCACTACTTCAGAATTGGTCCATACTTCAATCAACACAGGATTTACCAAAGCATTGTAGACATACTCTGGAAGCGTTTCAAAAATAAAGTATTTTTTATAGTTCTTCATTTGAAAGGTATAAAGTACTAAGTACAAAGTACAAAGTAACATGACTGTTAATTAATATTACTTTGTACTTAATACCTTGTAGTTTGTACAAAAAGTGCACTCGAGAGGATTCGAACCTCCAACCCTCAGAGCCGAAATCTGATATTCTATCCAGTTGAACTACGAGAGCATAAAAAGCTACAAAGCTTGTACGCGAGTACTTACTTTGTAGCTTTTAGGAATAAATAATCCCGAAGGAATTATTTATCATATTTTAAGTCGTCTGGTCTATCGCTTACCATTCTGTTTGGGAAAACAAAAGGAGAGATAATTACCAACACGAACAATACTGCAATTAGATATAAGAATGCCATAATTGTAAATTTATAAATGAATACTTATGCAATTACTTTACGTTTGCGATTGCTTCTTTTACCAAAGCAGCTGCATCTTTTAAAACTACAGCAGAACTTACTTTAAGGCCAGACTCATTGATGATTCTTGCGCCTTCTTCTGCATTCGTTCCTTGTAAACGAACAATAATTGGAATATTGATACTTCCAATGGCTTTGTACGCTTCCACAACACCGTTTGCTACTCTATCGCAACGAACAATACCACCAAAGATATTGATCAAGATTGCTTTCACATTAGGATCTTTAAGGATAATTCTAAAACCAGCTTCCACCGTTTTAGCATTTGCCCCTCCTCCTACGTCAAGAAAGTTTGCCGGCTCACCGCCAGATAATTTAATTACATCCATGGTTGCCATCGCTAAACCAGCACCATTCACCATACAACCAACGTTTCCGTCAAGTTTAACATAGTTTAAGTGATTGTTTGAGGCTTCCACTTCCAAAGGATCTTCTTCTGCTAAATCTCTCAATTCAGCCAAGTCTTTATGACGGAACAATGCGTTGTCATCTAAATCAACTTTAGCATCTACTGCTAAAATTTTGCTATCAGATGTTTTTAACACAGGGTTAATTTCAAACATGGCCGCATCAATGGCGTCATACGCATTGTAAAGAGAGGTGATAAATTTCACCATTTCTTTAAACGCATCACCACTTAAGCCCAGATTGAATGCAATCTTACGTGCTTGAAATGGTTGAAGTCCAACGGTTGGGTCGATTTGTTCTTTGAATATTTTTTCAGGCGTATGTTCTGCCACTTCTTCAATGTCCATACCACCTTCGGTACTTGCCATGATTACGTTACAGCCATTGGCTCTATCCAACAATATAGATAAATAGTATTCTTTAGGTTCTTCCGCTCCAGGATAGTATACATCCTCAGCGATCAACACCTTGTTTACTTTTTTACCTTCATCTCCTGTTTGGATGGTCACTAAAGTGCCTCCTAACATTTGACCTGCTTTCACAGGCACTTGGTCTAATCCTTTTGCAAGCATTACACCATTGTAGTCTGTACCTACAATTTTACCTTTACCTCTACCACCTGCGTGGATTTGAGATTTTACGACAAACCAAGACGTTCCAGTTTCAGCGGCAAGTTTTTTTCCAGCTTCAAGAGCTTGCTCAGGAGTTTCGGCAACGATACCTCTCTGAATTCTTACGCCAAACTTTTCTAATATCGCTTTGGCTTGATATTCATGTATATTCATAAATGAAGATTTTTTTCCAATCGCTAAAGTAAACCTTTTGATTTTTAATATCAAGAAAATTCTCGGTAATCGTATAAATTTTATTGAGATAAGCTATATTTGATTTCTAGTTCGCTAAAATTGAGATTAAAACAAGAAAAAATTCTTGATTATCTTTTTGAAAAGCCACAGAATTTCCCTTGTTAAATAAGTTATTGTTTACCATTATGATGCTTAAAGCAACCAATATCACCAAGTCGTTCGGAGAATTACAAGTACTCAAAGGCATAGATTTAACCATTAATGCCAACGAAGTGGTGGCAATCATTGGGGCTTCAGGGGCAGGAAAAAGTACGTTACTGCAAATTCTTGGCACTTTAGACAAACCTGACAAAGGCACGTTGAGCATCAACAACGAAGACATTTTACACATGAGCTCAAACACCTTGGCTCAGTTTAGAAATAAAAACATTGGTTTTATTTTTCAATTCCACAACCTATTGCCAGAGTTTACGGCTTTAGAAAACGTAGCCTTACCTGGTTATTTGGGCAACAGAAATGAAAAAGAGGTGCAAAAAGAAGCTGCAGAATTATTGTTTATGCTTGGCTTAAGCCACCGTTTTCACCACAAGCCCAATGAATTATCGGGTGGAGAACAACAAAGGGTTTCTATTGCGAGGGCTTTGATTAACTCTCCTTCAATTATTTTTGCAGATGAACCTAGTGGTAATTTAGATTCTAAAAATGCCGCAGATTTACACAATTTGTTTTTTAAATTAAGAGACGAACTTAACAAAACCTTTGTTATTGTTACCCACAACAAAGAACTTGCCGCGATGGCCGACAGAACCATAGAAATGAAAGATGGCTTGGTATTAACAGGGGCAGAAAGCTTTTCGTAGCATTGCGAAGTCTTTAACAGACTCATTAAACTGTGATTTGTTTTTTAGACGTAGACATAAACTCCTTTAAATAGTAGGGCTCAAAATAAGCCAGGTCTTCAAACTTTGCTGCAGCAAATGCTTCTTCGGCCAAATAGCCAATGTATTTTGCTGAAGGATAAATGTGCGAAACGAAATTCGCCTGAGGATGGTGAATTACAGCCTTCACCTTTTCATTTGAGTTGCCTACAAAATACACCGGACCAGCCGACAAAAACGGCTCAAATGAATTTTCTTCTACAACATGTGCCTCTGTTGGTAAAACATAAGTGCTTCCGGTAGCGTCAAACATGGCACAAAACACTTCCATTCGTCTTGCATCTAGCATGGTACAAATAGTACCCTCAGCACCTGGATTAAAATACTTAAACTGATAAGCCATCGCCTCCAAACTGCCAATCGCAATCAAAGGTTTATCATTGGCAAAGCACAACCCTTTTGCAGTAGATACGCCAATTCTCAAACCAGTATAAGAACCAGGACCTTTGGAAACCGCAAAGGCATCAAAATCTTGAGGACAAAACCCCAGGTGTTGCATAAGATGTTGTATAATGGCGGCAAGGTTTTCGGAATGTGTTTTATCGACAAACAATTCATTACTTGCCAACAATTTACCCTCTTGGTGTATTGCTACAGAACAAATCGCAGTAGACGTATCGATGCTTAAAATTAAAGCCATATATTTTATGTAAAGAGCGAAAGAAGGAATAACGTGTCGTAATAATTTCAAAAAATTACAACACCTGTCAAAGACAATTATTTACCCGACAATATTTTTTTATATTGTTCAGGATTCTTCAACACCTTGATGGCTGCTTGAATGTCTTGATCATAGTCGAATGAAGATTCAATGGCTCCCTTTTGAAGATAGTAACGCGCACAAATCTCCGCTTCTAACATTTGTTGGATCTCTGGCCTGAAGGTATATAAATCTTTGTCTTTGTTATGGGAAATTTGAGATTTTAATGACTCAATTTTATCTTTAATGCCCTCATAATACGCTTCTTTCTTCGCTGTTTCAGTGAGTTCTTCAAGATTAGTCTCTACTTTAGTTTTGTAATCATAGTCTTTCGTAGCGATGAACTTTACAAAATCAGCGTAAGCGGCATCCGTCATTTTAAAATCTTTGGCAGGGGCAATGGTTTTATTTTCAAACGCATATTTATTCGCATAAGCGAAAATAAGACTCTTTCCAATAAGGCTTGTCGTAATTTGAGCCATCTCTTTTTGGTCAACCAAAATTTCTGGGGTTACCCCTCCTCCATCATACACGGTACGTCCGTTTTTAGTTTTAAAAGCCGTTTTCAATGAATCAGCAAACTTACTTACGGTACCGTCTTCTTTACGATTACTATAATCAATGGCTTGAATACATCGACCTGAAGGCGTATAGTATTTGGCCACGGTTAATTTAATTTGCGAATTATAAGGCAATGGCCTCGTTGATTGCACCAAACCTTTGCCATAACTTTTTTGTCCTATCACTACTCCCCTGTCGTAATCTTGTATTACGCCCGACACAATTTCCGAAGCAGAAGCACTTCTGCCATTGATCAATACCACGATGGGCATTTCCGCATCTAAAGGTTGGTTGAGGGCGGTATAGGTTTTATTCCAATCCACAATCTTACCTTTAGTACTCACGACGTCTTTGCCTTTTGGAATAAATAAATTGGAAATGTCTACAGCTTCATTTAATAAACCTCCTGGATTAGCCCTTAAATCAAATACGATACTTTTTGCACCCGTTTTTTTCAGTTCCTTGATGGCGTTTTCTACATCTTTGGCGGCATTGGTCATAAATTCAGTTAACTGTAAATAACCTATCTCCTCGGTCAACATGCCGTAGTAAGGCACATTTTCGAGTTTGATTTGTTTACGGGTTACCGTTACTTCAAAATTTTCTTTTACACCATATCGTTCAATTAAAAGCTTAACAGAAGTGTTGGCTTGTCCTTTTAAGAACTTAGAGACTTCGGTATTGTCTTTGGTATCCAATACTTTACCATCGATGGCCACGATAACATCACCAATTTTCAATCCGGCTAAAGCCGCAGGAGAATTGGGATAAGGCATAATAATAACCGTTTTATTGTCATGTTTGCCAATGACAGAACCGATGCCGCCATACTGACCAGTAGTCATGGTACGGTAATCTTCGATTTCATCTTCCGGAATATAATTGGTATAAGGATCTAAACCGCCTAACATGTCGTCAATACCCGTACGAATGGTTTTCGAAGGATTAATGTCATCCACATAATAGGCATTAATTTCTTTGTAAACAGAAGCAAAAATATCAATGTTACGTGCAATTTCAAAAAGTCTTTCATCGGCTTTGGTAAAGGCAAATAAGCCTAATGCAAAGACCAATACAAATCCAAAGGTGGTACGTTTGATGGTTTTATTTTTCATTGTTAATTCAATTTGGTCTTCATGTAAAGCCTTGCGTAAAGCAAAACAACATTTTAGAAAGATAATAAATATTTGTGCAAATATAGCCTAGAAAACGGTAGCTCGACTACATTACGCTTAAATTTTAAGCTCAACCCGAGGAAGCAATATATTGCAAACGACAAATCGCTCTATCAGAAAGCAATACCCGTAAAATAGTAATCATTGTAATCACAAGCGTAGCACTACAACGCACATTTACCTAAAAAAGGTCAATAAAAATGGCTACTTCAAAAATGAGGTAGCCATTTTTATGATCAACGATATTGATATTGCATGGATGCATGCCAAGGTCATCAACGCTAAAAATCAATAGCCTTTAGCCCATATTGGTATACACGGCTTGCACATCATCGTCTTCCTCAATTTTATCAATGAGCTTTTCTAAATCTGCTTCTTGTTCTTCGGTAAGTTCCACCGTTGTATTCGGAATTCGTTGTAAAGTAGCACTTACGACTACCAACCCTTTTTCTTCAAGGGCTTTAGACATGGCGCCAAATTCTGCAAAAGGACAATATAAATAAAGCTCATCGTCGACCTCACTGATTTCTTCTAAGCCAAAATCGATTAATTCTAACTCCAATTCTTCTTTGTCTATTCCTTCGGCTTTGATTTGAAAAACCCCTTTGCGATCAAACACAAATGATAAAGAACCTGAAGTTCCCAAAGTTCCCCCGTTTCTACTTAAATAAGTGCGTATATTGGCTACGGTTCTGGTGGTGTTGTCAGCCGCACACTCAATAATAATGGCTACGCCATGTGGGCCATACGCTTCGTAAACAATTTCAATAATGTCTTTTAAATCTTTTTCGGTGGCCCTTTTTACGGCCGCATCGATACGGTCTTTAGGCATATTTTGCCCTTTGGCATTTTGAATGGCGGTACGTAAACGCGAGTTCGTATCTGGATCACTGCCCGTTTTTGCCGCCATGGTAATTTCTTTACCCAATCGTGGAAACAATCTTGACATTGCTCCCCATCTTTTCATTTTTCTTGCTTTGCGAAATTCAAAAGCTCTTCCCATGAATACTATATATTTTAATAAATGAATGCTGTTTACAAAAGTACTTAAATAATAACAATCTTAAAATCTAAATGTTAATCCTGTAGTAAAATTTATACCATTAAACTTTATGGCTAACGCTTCTGTATTGGTGTTGTTTTTCAAAACGTCGGTTTTGTTTTTTTCTGTCCATTGGCCTAATTCATAGCCCACAAAGGCCATATTGGCATGAATTCCTAACCAATTGCCAACAAGCGCACGCCTTAAGCCAAGCGCAAACTGCCAATTGGCCCCTGTTCCGGAGATGACTGGTTTAGTACTAGAAGGATTTGAAACCGTAGCGGCGGCACGAGACAAGGCTATTGATGTATAAATGCTCATTTTTTCGGTGTTATAAAAATGGTAATACCCTTTGATTCCCACCATGCCTGAACTAAACTTTGTACCCAAACTAGCATTGGTAAGTCCTCCAAATTCGAGAAGGGCGCCAATACCAAACTTGTTTGACAAGGCAAATTCATACTGAAGACCAACGATATTTTGTCCGCCGGTACCCGTTTTATGTACATTATTATTTACGGAAGAACCATAATTGCCCCCACCTAAACTAAGTTCAATGCTATGGCAATGTTTGCTAAAGAAAAAAGGCACAAAAGGTAAACCCGGAAATTTAACTTGTTGAGGTTTGACAATAGGCGAACTTATCGCATGAGGGCTAACAGCAAATGACATTGTCTCAAGGGTTTGACTTTGGCCATCAATAGCCAACATCATCATCGTGCCTAACAACAAGTAAATATTCTTCATAGGATAAGTTTCATGCAATTTTAAAATAAAATAGGGGATATGAAAATATTACTTGTAAGAAATTATCAGATGTCCTTTTATTACATCATGAATATGTTAAATTTGACTATTCAAAACATTGAAGCATCAGCGTGCATGGAAAAGCCTAGTAACAATATTAACATCAAGAATAAAAAAGCCTCTTTTGAATACCAATTTTTAGACACTTATGTGGCGGGTATTGTTTTGTCAGGAACTGAAATCAAATCGATCAGACTCAAAAATGTGAGTATGGGTGATGCGTATTGTTATTTTATGAATGGAGAAATGTACATCAAAAGCTTACACATCTCTAAATATACCCATGGCACCTACCTCAACCATGAACCCATGCAGGAACGCAAACTTTTATTGAAGAAAAAAGAATTGCGTAAAATTGAACACAAACTCGACGACCAAGGCATTACCATTATTCCTGTTCGCTTGTTTGTGACCGAACGTGGTTGGGCTAAAATTGAAATTGCGGTAGCGAAAGGGAAAAAACTACACGACAAACGCGACGATATCAAAGACAGGGATGCCAAACGTGAATTGGATAGGAATTTTAAAATGTAACCCATTGATTGAAATTTTAAATTGTTGGTTTTGAAATTTGAATAACAAGGCTAAATTTCTTTCAATCTAAATTTTATACAGATGAAACAATTTGGAGTATGTACCTTGAGCATTGTTCCGGTGAGAACCATGCCCTCAGACAAATCAGAATTAAGTACACAATTACTTTTTGGAGACGAATACGAAGTCTTAGCACAGTCAGAAAATTTAAAATGGCTTAACATACGCATCATTTATGATGACTACGAAGGCTGGATTGACCACAAACAACATACCGACCTGCCGGCATTAAATGCTCACCAAACCATTGTTTTAAATACCTTAACACAACTAATTACCACTGAAAACTTAAGTTTCCCTATTGTATTGGGGAGTATTTTACCTGCCACAACCCAAACCATATTTACATTGGGAACGCAACAATTTCAACTCGATACACTTCCCCAATTCGCCAATACGTTTTTTAACACAAGTGCCTTAACTACCATTGCTTCACAATACCTACATGCCCCCTATTTATGGGGAGGCAAAACCCCCTTTGGCATTGATTGTTCTGGATTGATGCAACAAGTGTTTAAAATCTGTGGCCTTAAATTACCCCGAGATGCCTATCAGCAAGCAGCACTAGGAAATACGATTGAATTTGGTGAACAAAAAGAAGGCGATTTAGTGTTCTTTGCCGGAGAAACCGGAAAGGTGGTTCATGTAGGTTTAATGATTGATAACGAAACCATTATACACGCCCATGCGTACGTACGCTTGGATAAACTTACCGCTCAAGGCATATTGAATTTAAAGACTAATTTATATTCACACCGGCTGCATAGTATCAAGCGATTGGGGCCCTAAATAGGTAAAACGATGAACGGAAGAGTACTTATACTGAACCAAGACCTTCGGGCCTTGACAGTATGCAGCGTTCAAAAAGCATTTGTGCTTTTATATCTCAATAAAGCCGAAATGATTTCAGATGTAGACGATTATTATATTCGTTCTATATCCTCCCAATATCCAATGCCATCGGTCATCAAACTGCAATCGTACGTAAATGTACCCTACAAACAGGTAGCACTTACGCGACAGAATCTCTTTAAACGAGATGGTGGTACTTGTCAATATTGTGGATCATCGCGCGACCTCACCCTCGACCATGTGTTTCCTCGCTCAAGAGGTGGCGCTACCACTTGGGACAACTTAATTACCGCTTGCAAAAGATGCAATGCTCGAAAAGGAAGTCACACGCCAGAAGAAGCCAATATGCCCCTGAAACGGGCCGCCTTTAAACCTTCTTTTGTCATGTTTTTAAGAGATTTTTCAGACCACAAACACAACGATTGGGAACATTATTTGGGAAGTAAAAGAAACAGAAAAAATTAAAGTCATCGATGAAGGGAATAAACAAGCAATCAAGGGTGTTTGAAGTACAGCACACCACTTGTTGATCACTTATCCATTTTGACAAACATGCTCCTATTGGCACATTATTATGCCATTACACCATAAACTATCTTATCTTGCAAGCTAAATGCTACAATGATGAGGGTAAACCAATCGATTCATCAGCATGTAAATACCTTACTTGCTGATGAATTTTATTTTATCGAAGCCGAAGAAACAAGTCCTTTTGGAAATGTAGATGGCGCTGATGCTTTTGAGGCCTACCAAGTTTGGCGAACTGATTTCCCATCCGTTTCCCCCTTGGTATTTTTCAACGAATTATTGTTTGCTTGGGAATATTTACCATTCGATTACACCACTGTCAGCAACGACACCATAGCCAAATACTTGATAGAAAACCCATTGGGAATAGACATGTTGATTGGTCAAAACTGCGCTTTGGTAGCCTTGAGTTTTGGGCAATACATCATAGAAGGCCATGTTTGCAGTCGCTTGGTACAACAAACTCAAACCGCCATTCAAATAGCCCTCAACCCATTGGTATTGATGGCCTACCAAGCATCGTATCAAGCCAAAAGAACTCACTACCTACAACTGATGTGCGACACCCTAAGTTTGGTGGCAACCTACGAAGAGATAAACAGGTAATTTTAGGGTGAGGTTTAATGTAAAATAGGATTTGAACCACAAAAATCCCAAAAAGATATTTTCACGCTGAAGCTTTGTACTTAGGCTGTAGTTTCGGCGAACAGTTTAACGTTTTAATTTCGAACTATTTACTTTACATTTACTTTCCTAAGTGGGCAGCTTAGGCATTGCCATTTCGTTAGCAGTAATGGTAGAAATCCGACTCATTCGAATGATTTCGCCTTAAAAATATAATTTGTAACATTTAGAAAAAAAAAAGAACAATGGTGTTTGATTACCGTTTACTTTTTCAAAATAATCACTCATACTCTCATAACCTCGTTTGCGTAGTCGTGCCAATGTAATAGTCGTGGTCAGTATTGGCGATTGAGCTATTACCCAGCCTCCTTTTCTTGTTCTACTATAAGCGTATGCTTTGCCGTAAGGTACTCCCA
>JBIKPL010000123.1:0-7753 GCA_044357485.1 Cytophagales bacterium | reverse complement strand
CTGATATACTTTCATTTACGATTCAATTTAAAAGCACCTATTGCGTATTTGCGTACACCATAAAGGCCTTTGATTTTTCAAACTATTATTTATTCGTTGTTTAACAATGATTTCCACCCCTTGGTTTCAATTTTTACCACGGTTTCTTCCACCTTTTCTCTTAATAAAATTTTAAAGCGTATAAGATTTTGTGCAATAAGTTCATCGTAAGCCCCCACAATTTCTGCGGCTAAAATGCCTGCATTTTTTGCGCCGTCTAAGGCTACGGTGGCTACCGGAATACCTGAAGGCATTTGCAAAATAGACAGCACGGAATCCCAACCATCGATAGAGTTCGATGATTTTACTGGCACGCCAATCACTGGAAGTGTTGTTAAAGAAGCCACCATTCCAGGTAAATGTGCCGCTCCACCTGCGCCAGCAATAATTACTTTTAGGCCTCTTGTCCGAGCCGTTTCTGCATATTCTATCATACGATGTGGTGTACGATGTGCCGAAACCACTGTTAATTCGTACATCACGCCTAGTTCATCAAGAACTTTAGCGGCTTCTTTCATTACTGGTAGGTCTGATGCGCTACCCATAATTATTCCTACAACTGGCTGATTCATTAGGCGATTACTTTAATGGTGTTATTAATTTTTTCTACTTTTTGAAGTAATTGTTCAAAATTATCATCGATGATGGTAATATGCCCCATTTTTCTTTTAGGCTTTGTAAATTTTTTGCCATAAAGATGGATATATACGCCTTCAATTCTTAAAATATCTTCTATGCCTTTGTAAACGGCAATGCCACTAAAACCTTCTTCCCCCAAAATATTGACCATTGCCGATTGTTTAGTGATGGCAGGAGAACCTAAAGGAAGGTTTAATATGGCTCTCAAATGTTGTTCAAACTGAGAGGTGTAATTGGCTTTTATGGTTTGATGGCCACTGTTATGAGGACGTGGTGCAACTTCATTCACCAATACGTCGCCCTCTTTGGTGACAAACATTTCAACCGCTAATAAGCCTACAATTTCTAACTTCTCTACTACTTTACGGGCAATTTCAAATGCTTTTTGCTCGATGGCTGGAGAAATTTTAGCCGGGGCAAATAAATATTCTACCAAGTTATATTCTGGATGAAATACCAATTCTACTACGGGGTAAACGACTACTTCTCCACTTTCATTGCGCGCAGTTATGACAGAAATTTCTTTCTCAAAATCGATAAGCTTTTCTAATAAACTAGGAGCATCAAATCCTTTGGCAATGGCTGCTTTGTCAACAATTTTTTGTACGCCACGGCCATCATAACCCGCTGTCCCTAATTTTTGCACCGCGGGTAAAAAATCAAGATGCTTATGGATATCCTCTTTATGGTCAATTAAAACAAAATCAGCCGTTGGAATGCCATGTTTTTTGTAGAACTGTTTTTGGGTACGTTTGTCTTGGATCAGTTTAATTACTTCAGGTTGAGGAAAAACTTTTTTGCCCATTTTCTGGAGTTTAGCCAAGGCTTCAGTATTCACATTTTCAACTTCAATGGTGATGATGTCTACTAATTTTCCAAATGCCATAACATCGTCGAAATTGGTTGGATCACCTAAGGTAAATTCACTTGCAAATTCTTTACAAGGGGAAGATGGATCTGCATCTAGGATACAAGTATTAATATTAAAATCAACGCAAGACTGAATGAGCATACGTCCTAGTTGGCCCCCTCCTAAAATGCCAAGTTTCAGGTCTTGATAAAAAGGTTTATTCATCATTTTCACAAATACTGTTAAGAAAACGAAGGTACGAAAATTTTAATTATAGTGATGAGACTTGCCTATTATCTACTAAAACTTTCTAGCTAGATTTTTCATTCACTATAAATGCAAAAAACAAGGGAAGTACAATTGTATTGGTTTATTTTCTAATCATTTCTAATACGCCATTGATAAATGTTAAAGGATGAGGAGGATATCCAGGCACATATAAATCAATAGGATATTGGTCAAGAAAACTGCGATTTAAGGTATTTTCTCCTGCATAAATACCACCACTAATGGCACTTGTACCGGCTAAAATAATGATTTTAGGGTTTGGAATGGCATCATAACAAATTTGAACCGGGACAGCCATATTCTCAGAAATGGGACCAGAAATCACCATCCCATCGGCATGACGAGGAGAAGCTACCCAATCAATGCCATACCTACCCATGTCGAAATTAACATTAATGCAGGCATTTAATTCATTTTCATCAGCATTGTCTCCACCTGCTGACACTTGACGCAATTTTAATGATCCTCCAAAATAGGCTTTGATCTCTGCCCTCACTTTGTGGGGGTCTAAGCGAACGCCCTCCACATTTCCTTCTGCCACCACCAATCTTTGTCTATCGTTGGTCGCTATTTTATAATCGTTGGTAAATTTAATTTTTTGCGCTGGGCAATCGGACTGACATTCACCACAAAAAACACATTTGCCCAAATCTATAGCGATTCCCTTTTGGGTAGAGATGGCATCTGTAGGGCAAACATCTACGCAAGCCGTACACGCATCAACACAATTTTGGGCTGCAATAAGCGGTAAACCCCTAAATATTTCTGGTAAAACAGGCTTGCTTAAGTCAGGGATGTATTGTTTGCCTTGGTGAATTAATATATCTATAATACTCATTTGTCGAAGTTTAAGGTGATTCGTCTGGTGCTTGCCACACCAAGACTTGTGTTATTTACTACAAATCGTGTCCACAATAAGACAAATCAAATGTTTTGTTACAAACAGGGAAATCAGAAATTTCATTGTTTCTAACGGCCAAAGCCAAAGCCAACCAATTGTGCATGCTTGGGTCTTTTACTTTGTAATGTTGTAATTGGCCATGCTCATCGGTGATGGCGGTATGGCAAATCTCTCCTCTCCAACCTTCGGTTAGTGCAATGCTAAACTGATTTGGTTTTAAGAGTAGGTTATGATAATCAGGTTTTTGTTGCGGTTCTTGTATAGGCATGGTTTCAAGAATCGTTAAAAATTTACGAATCAACCCAATTGATTTTTTCACTTCTTGGTCACGGATCAAGGCATGAGAAAGCACATCGCCTATAGGGTGTGTAACAGGTTCGTATTTGAAATGTTTAAAATAGGCAAATGGATGGCTATTTCTAATGTCACGTGGTATACCAGTTGCTCTCGCAGGAATGCCTACAGCACCAATCAATTGCATTTGTTCTTGTGTAATAATGCCGGTGCGTTCTAACCTGCCCAATACGCTCGGAAGGGTAAACATTTCATCAGACATTTCAATAAATTTTTTTTCAAAATCGTCCAAAACAGCCACAAGCCTTTGGCTTAAAGCAGGGGTTAGCGGATAGGGATTGTACCCCGTACGGATCAAGGTTCTTGAAAACCTATTGCCACACCACCATTGAAAATAATTGATGATGGGTGTTCTCAAAGCCCCAAATACCGAACTTCCTAACTGATAGGCCATGTCTAAACACAAAGCACTTAAATTGCCTACATGTACCGCAATGCGTTCTAACTCTAACGCTATAGACCGCACCAATTCTAGTCTCAAGTTTTCCTCAAAACCAGCCAACTGTTCCATATTTCGAGCAAAAGTATAGGCATGACCCACCACCGTATCTCCAGCAATAGATTCTGCCAAGAGGTGACGTTGTGAAAATTTAGTTTTAGAAATCATTAACGACTCCATACCTCTGTGCTGAAAACCCAATTGAATTTCGAGGTGCAACACATTTTCACCGTTGCACATAAACCTAAAATGGCCAGGCTCAATAACGCCAGCATGAATTGGCCCAACGCCTACTTCATGAATTTCGCTACCTGTAATTTGAAAAAAGGGATAATTGGCAATGGTATTGTTTTTATCGGCACGGTTGTGCGGATAACGAACAGGTTTCAACCAAGGGTGTTCGATAAACCCAATTCCAAAATTTTCATGAATTTCTCTTTCAAAAATATGAAATGCAAACACCTCTTTGCTGATTGCCTTTAACTCATAATTTTTATTTGCCTCTAATTCATACGACAACAAATAAATATCACCAGTAGTATCATTGGCAATGGCACAGATAAATTTTAAAAAAGTGCTATTGTTAAAACCATAGTAGGTAACACAATGTGCATTTTCATCTTCAACCAAAGCAATAACTTGAATTCTAAAATCTTCATACGCCAATACAGGAATAGAATGAATGGCTACGCTAGTATTATTTTTAATTTGTAGGTAGTTCATGACAAATTTGTTTAACATTAAGTACCATCAATTATTTGGGTAAATTTTTAACGGCCAATTCTATAAAATTGACTAAAAATGCTGGCGGATATAATCCCAAAACAAATACAATAGAAAGCAATATCCATTGCGTAATGGTTTCATAAGCGTATATTTTAGTAGCCCTATGCGTAATAGAAGGAGGCACTTTCCCGAATAAAATTTGAAGTAAATCCCTGCTTAAGCCATAAAAAATAATGGAAAGTAAAATCAAAGCCCAAACCCCTACGAAATAATGTTTGGCGGTAAAGAGGGCTTTAAAGGTATAAAATTCTGTTAAAAATATACCAGAGGGAGGAATGCCCATCACGGCCATAAATCCTAAGATAAACACCAAGCCTCCCCAAGGGTTTACTTTGTAATAACCACTGATTAAATCAATATTTTTATGACGGTAAATCCTGATCAATTGTCCTACTTGAAAAAACAAACTCGACTTAGCCAAACCATGCAAAATCAAATGGAAGATTACGGCAAAGTAGCCAATCCCTCCTGAAGCCAATGCAATTAAAGCAATGCCGGCATGTTCTAAACTCGAATACGCCAAAAGACGCTTGATATTTTTAACCCTTAAAATGTACACGGTAGCAAAAAAGAGAGAACTCATCCCAATTAGCATGAGCACAGTATTCATCCATTGAAGAATTTCCGTATTGGAGAAAACTTCGTAAAACCTAAAAATAGCGACAAACCCTACATTCAACAAGCCTCCAGAAAGCATTGCACCCACGGGAGAAGGTGCGGTATCTTTGGCGTCTATGTCAACTGTAAACAAAGGCGTAAGTCCCATTTTTACACTATAGCCCGTTACCACCAGCAAAAAGGTAAGTTTAAGCCACATAGGATCCATTAACTTCGAATTTTGAGCCAATGCCTCTAAAGTTAAATCGAGTGATTTGGCATCTTTGGCCGCGATACCAAGAAACAAAATGCCTACAAAAGACATGGCAATACCAATAGAACAAACAAAGATATATTTCCAAGTAGCTTCTAAGGCCGCATGGTCTCTTTCATGGTAAATCAACATCGAAGCAGCCAATGTGGTAGCCTCAATAAAAGCCCACATCATGGCGACATGCCTGGTAATTAAAGCACAAGACATCATGGTAATCAACAATACCAACGATAAATTATAAATCGAAATACTGCCTACCTTCTCTCTTCGGTGTGTAGTGTACCAATAACTATGCAGCACCGTTGGAATTACCAAAATGGTGATGACACTTAAAAAGATAATGCCAATGCCATCGGCCTTAAAATATCCTTCTCCATCTCCCCCAAAATAATACCCTTCAATTTCATTGATATGCAATATCTCATGAATATTGAGCAATACCTGCATGGCGAAAAAGGGAATGAATAGCAAATAGTTGAAGAGTGTATTTTTGACAAAATACATCAATATACCGACAGCTAAAGACCCAAATAAATATAATAAGATAATATCCATAACAATTGAGGGGTAAAGGAATTAATCTCTAAGACCTGAAAGTTTATCAATTTCAGTAGAATGGTACAATTCATCAATTTTAGTGATGAACAAACCAAACAAGAGTACACTGGTAAATAAATCTAATAAAATGCCAAGGTTTACGATTAAAGGCAATTCACTTCCTAAGGCCATTGACAACAAGAATATGCCATTTTCTAATACCATATAACCCATGATGTGGGTAATGATTTTTTTTCTTCTTACAATCATCAACAAGCCCACAAAAATGGCAGAAATAGCCGCAGTAAAGTAAGTGATATGCAAATGTTCGTCATTTAAATTATACGACAAGGCATAAGCCAACATAATAATCAGGGCCACTTTAAAGATGGCAAAGAAGTTAGGGTTGTCGGCTTCTCTTTCGTTGCCCATTTTGTTTTTGACAATCAAACGGCTAAAGTAAAAAGGTACTACGATGGCTTTAAAAATTACCGTTTCTAATACGATAAAGATAAGGTTTGACACACTGATGTCATGGGTTAATTCCAACAAAGCAATCACCGACAACAATATGCCTTGGATAAAAAGCACACGGGTATAAGTCAACAGCCGCCCTGCAGAAGCCATATAAATAAGGCTGATTACAAATACAATTATGAGTAGGTTAGTCATTTTTTTTTGTTGAGCGTTGTCAGTTTAGCGTTTTCAGTTTTCAGTTTAGCGTTGTCAGTAAACCATTTTTACAATTGAAATTTTTTCATGATGATTAACACCCCGAAGAAAATTAAAATAGAAATAGCCGTAAGGGTAAAGATGATTAATGGATTACGATTCATCCTGGCTCTTGCCCTAAAGGATTCGGATACCCCAACCGTCACTGCCCAAAGAAATTGGATACACATAAACATCCCTATCTGAATAAAAAGGATCATTAATCCGACATTGATTTGAGGAAATTGATGAAAATATTCGATAAATGTACGAGGAGGTTCAATAAAGAAATTAGCAACCAAAGCACCGTAAATAGCGAATTTCAAAGAAGTACCTAAGGTAATTAATCCTAGATCAAAACCACTGTTATCCAAAATCATTACCTCATGTACCATGGTAAGTTCAAGGTGTGTTTTAGGATCATCAATAGGCAAACGACTATTTTCTATCATCCCAATTTGTACCAACACAAAACCTGCTACCACACATAATAAATATGACTCATAAGAACCAAAATGGATGGTTTGGTAAATTTTATAGAAAGATGTATTGCCTGAAAGCATAGAAAATGAGCCTATCAGTACAAAAAAAGCAGGTTCAACCAATAAAGAATACAGGGCTTCACGATTTGCACCCATGCCTTCAAAACCACTTCCGGTATCGAGGGCAGCAATAATCATAAAAAATTTACCGATGGCCAAGGCATAAATGAAGAATATAAAATCTCCTTCAAAAGAAAGCATCCCTTCTTGGTCGGCAAACGGCACCACCAATAAAGCCATGATAATAGACCCAAAATACACCGATGGTGCAATTTGAAAAATCATACTGGTGGTAGTGCTAAAGGTTGACCCTTTTCTAAACATCCTAAAAAGGTCTTTGATAACCTGTAAAAACCCAGGGCCTTTTCGTCCACTCAGCAGACTTCGGGTTCGGTTGAGCACCCCAATAAATAGGATAGCGGTAAGTAATATCAAGAGTAAACTTATCATTATATTAACTTAAAGAAAGTTATTAAGAACAACACTAAAATAAACATTAAGGCATAAATCAAATAACTTTGCGTATGCCCCGATTGGATAAAAGCAAACTTTTTGAGGATACGAAGGCCAAAATCAATCGGTCTTACAAGCCAATTTTTCCTAATTTTATCCTCTATTTTTGTTTCAAATGACCTTGATGTTGGAAAAATATCATTAGCGGCAATGGGATTGTATTTTTGTTCAATAGCCATCATCGGAGCGGCGATGGTTTGAAAGAAGTGTGCATAAGAAGTAGCCGAATATTGCATACGGGTGTTGGGAGCAACATAGCCACATCCCCAAGTGGGCCCTACGG
>JBIKPL010000459.1:0-2763 GCA_044357485.1 Cytophagales bacterium | reverse complement strand
CTAAAATTACTATTCCCGAAAAACTTACCAACGGCACTTTACGCAATAACCGCTTGGTTTTTCAGTATGAAACAGAAAAAAATGAAGTAAGCACAAGCTTAGCCGCTTTCCAACAATTGATACGCTTAAATCCTAAAGACGCTAAAATCAATTACAATATTGTGGTACTTCAATTACGTCAATGGCTAGCACAACCTGCTGTATTAGAGGCGCCTTTACTTAAAAATGACATTGTAGCCTTGGCAAAAGTAGGCGTGGATGCCGTTCAAATTAAAAAACTGTTGTTAAATTACCATTTAATATTGGCCGAAAAACTCATTTCCCAACGCCGGTATGCAGAAAAAGACCAAGCCTTAAAATTTATATATAGCACCTATAAGCAAGCCCTCCATTCTCCCAAAGACTATTTGGCTTTGGCGCGTTTTTTTGCAAGGTACAGCAAATTCGAGTGGGCTACGGCTTTGTTAGCCGATAAAGTCACCAAGGTAGAAGTGGATGAAGATGTGTTATTTTATTATATCAACATGACCTTGTTTGATGCTAAAATTACTTCTAAACCTGCCTTCAGGGCCATTTTATTAAACGCGGCCAATAGCAACAAAAAACGCTTTTGTACCATGTTCAACACCATACATTCTGGCGAAGGGGCGATAAGTTTTCAGTTGCTAAACGACGATTATTTAAAAAATAGTTATTGCGAAATTTGCGAAGAATAGTGTTTGATTCCTTTGTATTAAAATATAGACATGCGCTGCGGACTAGGCTAGTCATTAAATAGGGCTGCTAAAAAACTCAATTCACATCATTTGTAAATCATATTTAGCAAATAGACTTAAAATTATGATGCTAAAATGGCCACTCCATTTATGTGAAATGATTGGCTAATTCGCTTTGCGTTAGCGGGAGAGGCTTTGTTTGAGCTCATTTTTCTTGTGGGTTGAGGTAATCGTTTAGTACGCTATGATTTGACCACAAGAAAAATAGCGAGTGCCGATCACGCGACCGAAGGGAACGCCCTAGGAAATGAATAGCTTATCTATGTTATTTAAATCAAACTATTGCACCACTTTAATGAAATAAAATCAAATCCCCTTGCATTTAAACGGTTAAAGCAATAGCTTAAATCTTTAAAAATCAACAAATAAACTATTTTTCAACAGCCCCTAATTAAAATACTATATCAAAAAGTTATTCAAGAAATCTAAAAACAAAACCGCTTAAAAAATAAAAAAACATACAAACTCAAAAATGTATACGTTTGCAACAGTCTCTATTATTAAAATACTACTTCCCATATTTATCGTGTGGGCCCAAATTGCTTAGTCCCCATAAAAATCTAGCGAACCAATTGCTATGCCTTGATTTTTGTTTGATTTAAAAATGTTAAGCCTTTCATTTACCAAACAAATAATTAAATTTGTTGTCCAAGAATATCATTAGGTAGTGTTTATCAAGGAATGATGCCTTCACAAAGCAAATGCTTCATAAATCACGTACCACTAAAAACTTAAAAACATGCTTAGAAGTCATACCTGTGGAGAAATCCGTATCGCTGATGTCAATAAAGAAGTAATCCTATGTGGATGGGTGCAACGTAGTCGTGATAAAGGAAGCATGATTTGGGTTGATTTGCGTGACCGTTATGGCATCACACAATTGATGTTTGAAGAAAAAAATCTTGCCCCTGAACTTGTGGCCAAAGTGCGATCTTTAGGACGTGAATTTGTGATACAAGCCAAAGGAACAGTCATTGAACGTTTGTCAAAAAATGACAAAATCGCTACAGGTGACATTGAAATTAAAGTTTCCTCTTTTGACATTTTGAATGCCGCAAAATTGCCTCCATTCATGATTGAAGATGAAACAGATGGTGGAGATGATATTCGAATGAAATATCGTTACTTAGATTTACGTAGAAATACAGTGCGCAAAAACCTTGAGTTGCGCCACCAAGTTTCTCGTGAAACGCGCAATTATTTAGATGCACAGCAATTTATTGAAGTTGAAACCCCTGTATTAATTAAATCAACGCCAGAAGGTGCCAGGGATTTTGTGGTACCAAGCAGGATGAATCCGGGGGAATTTTACGCATTACCACAATCGCCACAAACTTTTAAACAATTATTGATGGTATCGGGCTTTGACCGCTACTACCAAATTGTAAAATGTTTCCGCGACGAAGACTTACGCGCCGATCGTCAACCAGAATTTACACAAATAGACTGCGAAATGAGTTTCGTAGCCCAAGAAGATATTTTAAACATGTTCGAAGGCCTTGCTCGCCATTTGTTTAAAACCGTAAAAGGGGTAGAATTCCCTACACTTCCTCGTATGACTTATGCCGATGCCATGGAATTTTATGGTAACGACAAACCAGACATTCGTTTTGAAATGAAATTGGTAAACCTTACTGCCGAGGCAAAAGGAAAAGATTTCCCTGTATTTGACAGTGCCGAGCTCATTTTAGGGATTTGTGCCACTGGACTTGCAAGCTATACGCGTAAACAAATAGATGAACTTACCGAATGGGTTAAACGACCACAAATTGGTGCCAAAGGACTCATTTATGCAAGAGTAGAAGCAGATGGAAGCGTTAAATCGTCTGTAGATAAATTTTATGATGCGGAGTCGTTAAAAGTTTGGGCGGCTAAATTAAATGCGGTACCAGGAGACTTATTGTTATTGCTATCAGGTGATGCAAATGGCGCGAGAAAAGCCATGTCTGAACTAAGACTTGAAATGGGTAACCGTTTAGGCTTACGT
>JBIKPL010000458.1:0-2765 GCA_044357485.1 Cytophagales bacterium | reverse complement strand
GTATTGGCCGATTGCATAATCGCAATGACTGGGGCAACAGTTGGGGTAACATTAGCCTCTACAACACTTACTGCTGGTGTTATTGTAGTGGAATCTTGGGAATTAGTCGTCGGCAAATTACTGGCTGGGGAAGCCAATGCAGGCGCATTTTTTACGCTATTGCTTTTTTTTTTAATTCTTCAGTGGTAGAAATAAGCGTTTTCGATAAGTTTAAAGCAGCATTAATATGCGCCATTTTCATCAAGGCCAATTCTACATGCAAACGATGATTTTTGCTGCTTTTGTATTGCATATCAGTATGATTAGCAATATTTAAAGCCGTCATTAAAAATGAAATCCCTGCTTTAGAAGATTGTTCTACATATTTTTTCTCGATACTGTCAGATACCTGCAATAATTTCACAGTAACTTGGTCTTTACATACCATTAAATTTCTGAAATGCTCGGCTAAACCAACGATAAAATTATGGCCATCAAACCCATTTCTTAAAATTTCATCAAAAATCATCAAATTATCCGCAACATTTTCAGCCAACAAAGCATCCGTTATTTTGAAATAATAATCATAATCAAGAATATGAAGATTTTTAATGGTATTATGATAGGTAATATTATTATCAGAAGAAAACGTTACGATAAGGTCAAACATCGATAAAGCATCTCTTAATCCACCATCTGCTTTTAAGGCAATGGTATCTAAAGCTTCTTGTTCGAAGCTGATAGACTCTTTCACTGCAATTTTAGCTAAGTGATTAGAGATGTCTTTTAACTGAATTCTATTGAAATCAAAAATCTGACAACGCGATAAAATAGTAGGTATAATTTTATGTTTTTCAGTCGTCGCTAAGATAAATTTGGCATACGCTGGCGGTTCTTCTAGTGTTTTTAAAAATGCATTAAAGGCTGCATTTGAAAGCATGTGCACCTCATCAATGATATATACTTTGAATTTACTTCCAGCTTGAGGTGCATAACGCACCTGCTCGACCAAATTACGAATATCATCTACGGAGTTATTGGAAGCGGCATCCAATTCATAAAAATTCATAGAAGTTCCCGCATTGAAACTTTTGCAATTGTCGCAAACGTCACAAGCTTCTCCTTCAGCAGTAAGGCTAACGCAGTTAATTGTTTTGGCAAGAATACGTGCACAAGTAGTTTTCCCTACTCCACGTGGCCCACAAAATAAAAAAGCTTGGGCTAGATGGTTATTTTTAATAGCATTTTGTAAGGTTGTCGTAATGTGCGACTGACCTACTACCGTATCAAAGGTACTAGGGCGATACTTACGAGCTGATACTACAAAATCTTCCATAATGCAAGATTAACAATTTTTACATAGAGATAAAAAGAAAGCGCTCTTTTTTTATATTGAAAATTCAATCTCGAGGTTGATATTTTTATTCCATCAAATAATACTCCTAATTAAACTGTATTAGTTCGTGTATTTTTATAAATTTGTCGATTGCAAGCATAAACTTCTTTTGGAAATATGGCACTGGTTGAAATGGTAATGCCGAAAATGGGCGAGAGTATCATGGAAGGAACTATCCTTAAATGGCTCAAAAATGTTGGAGACAACATTAAACAAGACGAAGCGGTATTAGAAGTAGCTACAGATAAAGTAGATACAGAAGTCCCAAGCACTTATGCTGGTGTGCTCAAAGAAATTATCTGTAAAGAAGGAGAAGTTGTTGCCGTAGGCAAAACAATTGCCATTATTGAAACAACAGGAAATGAGCATCAACAAGCAACAACCATCACTGAACCAATAGCGGAGACCGTACTTGAAGCCATTGCAGAAGCGACCATGCCACACCTTAACACTGCAATTGAAAATCCAGTAAGCAATGCTAGCAATCGGTTTTATTCTCCTCTGGTCATGAACATTGCCAGAGAAGAAAAAATTGGCATGAATGAACTTGAAAAAATAAAAGGAACAGGCAAAGACGACAGGGTTACCAAACAAGACATTTTTGATTACCTTGAGGCGAGAAAAAAAGCACCAATTCAAACGGTAGCCCCGCCCGTAACAACTCCCGTAACCACACCCACAGCAACACCTATACCAAACATTCCATTTGTTAAGGAACCTACCGATGTTCAATTAAAACCTGCTTCATCTTACACAGGCGCACATGAATTAATTGAAATGGATCGTATGCGCAAAATTATTGCACAACGAATGTTAGACAGTAAACGCATTGCCCCCCATGTAACGTCTTTTGTAGAAGCGGATGTTACCAATATCGTCTACTGGAGAAATAGAATGAAGCAAGAATTTCAAAAAAGAGAAGGCGACACCATAACCCTTACGCCAATTTTTATTGAAGCCATTGCCAAAGCCATGAAGGACTACCCTATGATGAATGTTTCGGTTGAGGGCGACCATATTGTAGTTAAAAAAGACATAAATATAGGGATGGCCGTTGCGCTTGGCAGCGGAAATCTCATAGTACCAGTGATTAAAAATGTAGACCAACTTAACATCGTTGGCATTACCAAAAAAGTAAATGACCTTGCTCGTCGTGCCAGAGATGGAAAACTAACTCCTGACGATTTAAGTGACGGCACTTACACCATGTCAAACGTAGGATCATTTGGAAACGTAATGGGCACCCCTATTATCGTACAACCTCAAGTAGGCATTATGGCATTTGGGGCAATTCAAAAAAAACCAGCTGTCATTGAGACTGAATTTGGAGATGCAATTGCCATTAGACATTTAATGTATCTATCTCATAGTTACGACCATAGAGTAGTAG
>JBIKPL010000457.1:0-2766 GCA_044357485.1 Cytophagales bacterium | reverse complement strand
GTCATTCCCATGGAGTGATCAGACGCTCCTGCAACGTTAATGGCATTTTTGAAATCCCCTAATGAATCAAGTTTTAACAAAAAACTTCCTGAACCAGCATTTAAATTAAATGTTTCAAGTCCTGGATTAAAGTCTGGATTGTTTAGATAATAACCTGTAACATATACTTGATTAGACTTATCAGTTACAATGGCCCTACTAAAATCGTCGTATATCGCACCGACACTTTTAGCCCATAAAAAATTGCCGTTTTTGTCAAGTTTGTGAACAAAGAAATCGTAATCATTATAAGCAGAAGTGTTTAATTTGAAGGTTGATTCTGAAGGGTCGAAATCTAAGGTATCTGTAAATCTGCCGGTGGTCAATACATTGCCTGAGGCATCTACGGTTATTCCTTCGCTGAAATCACTGAATTTACTTCCAATTGATTTTGCCCAAATAAAATTGCCCGCAGTATCGAGTTTTTGGATATATACATCAGCATTGCCAGTGGCGACTAAGTTGGCGGTTTCTACATTAGGGTTAAAGTCTGCAGTGCTTTTAAAATTACCCGTACTGTAAATGTTTCCTAAATGATCTAAGGTAATAGATGAACCTATATCATCTGATTCTGCACCCATTCTTTTAGCCCAAACAAAATTGCCTGCGGAATTAAGTTTTTGGATATAAATTTCATAATCAGTGATTCCTTGAGAACTTAAATTAAATGTATTGATGCCCGGATCAAAATCGACTGTACCGGTAAAAGCGCCAGTGGTATACACATTTCCTTTGCTATCTACGTCAATTGATTTGCCCATGTCAGTATGACTATTTCCCATCATTTTTGCCCAAACGAAATTGCCTAATGCATCAAGTTTTACAATAAAAATATCGGCCATGCTGCCACCAGTCATTTCAAATACGCCCACTCCTGGGTCAAAATCTACTTTATCAGAAAAAGAGCCCGTCACATAAACATTGCCATCACCATCTGCCGCAATCGAGTAGCCAAAATCATTGTATCCAGTACCTCCAATTTTTTTTGCCCAAACAAATTCTCCGGAGGAATTTAATTTTTGAATAAAAATGTCAACTGATCCCGCAGAAGTTAAGTTGGCTACACCTACACCTGGGTCAAAATCTACTGTATTTCTAAAATAACCTGTGGTATATACATTCAATTTATTGTCAACAGCAATGTCATAGCCTTCTTCAGAATTTGTGCCTCCCATGCCTTTGGCCCAAGTAAGGGATTGGGCATTGCTATGGTTGATGAGTAATCCTATTAGCGCAAAAGTAAGGGTAAATGTTTTTTTCATTGTTTCAGGTATTAAGGTTTGCTTTAATTGTTTTAAGATAAATTGATTGAAATGTGGTTTTTAAAATGAATCATTACCCTGCCATATTTTTGCCTGCTAAATACCCACTGGTCCAGGCATTTTGAAAGTTAAAACCTCCGGTGATGCCATCCACGTCCATGATTTCTCCAGCAAAATGTAAGCCTTTGTGTAATTTGCTTTCTAAGGTGTCTAGGTTAATTTCGCTCAATTTAATGCCTCCTGCAGTCACAAATTCTTCTTTGAAAGTAGTTTTGCCTTTGATTTCAAAGGGACTGTTGAGTAAGTTGTCAATGAGTTTGTTGTATTGTTTTTTAGGTATTTCACCCCATCTTAAGGTTTCGGAAATGTCGGCTTGGAGGCAAAGTTTTTTCCAAAGCCTAAGTGCCAATCCAAACAATTGGTTTGATTGAATGAGTTTTTTGGCATTTTCGAGTTTATAGGTTTCTAAATATTGCCTTAAAGTGATGTCTGTATAAGATGCTCCAATCCAATTGACCAATATGTTAAATTGATAGGTTTTTTCAGCCAAATCTCTTGCTGCCCAAGCAGAAAGTTTCAACACTGCTGGTCCGCTAAATCCCCAATGGGTAATTAATAAGGGGCCAGACTGGCAATGGTTTGTGCCCGCAATGCGTACAAACGCATCCGAAATGGTAATGCCCATTAAATCTTTGAATTCATTTTCAGGACTATTGAAAGTAAACAAAGAGGGAAGGGGATCAATGATGGTGTGTTGGGTTTTGCTGAGCCAATTGTAACCACTTATTTGTGGGGCACCGCCTGTGGCGATCAGTACTTTGTCGGCCAAAATGGGGCTTTCACTGTCCGTGACTATGGTAAATCCTTCTGCTGTGGGTACTAAGGAAATTACGTGTTGCATTTGCCAAATTTTAACCCCGAGCATTTCGGCTTCCGAAATTAAACAATCGACAATAGAGGCGGAGTTGTCGCTTACCGGAAATACCCTGCCATCTGCTTCTGTCTTGAGTTTTACGCCTCTCGACTGAAACCAAGCCATGGTGTCTTTGGTTGAAAATGCTTGAAATGGTTTTCTTAATTCTTTATTGCCTCGGGGATAATTTTTCAATAATTCATTGTTGTCGAAACAAGCATTGGTCACATTGCACCTGCCACCACCCGATACTTTTACTTTTGAAAGTAGTTTGTTCGTTTTTTCTAAAATAATGACTTCATCTTCTGGGGCAAATGATTTACAGGTGATTGCTCCAAAAAATCCTGCAGCTCCTCCACCAATTACAATTATTTTCATAGGTAAATATAATAGTAATTCATTGAGAATTAAACTTTTTACTATACTTAATTCTACTTTAACAGATTAAAAATTGAAGTAAGATTATTATGAAATTTAATAAAAAAGAGCGATTTTTAAATACAATAAATCGGAAAAATATAGTTTAAATATTACCTATAAATATAGCCCAAT
>JBIKPL010000456.1:0-2769 GCA_044357485.1 Cytophagales bacterium | reverse complement strand
TTATGGTCATTAGTCCTTGCTGGCAAATAGGCAACTGGATACCTGCCTGCCTGCAGGCAGGGAATATCAGATTTCGGCTCTGAGGGTTGGGGGTTCCCTGCCTGTCGGCAGACAGGGAACCCCTCCAAGGTCACATAATTACCTATTCATAGGTGTTTAAAAAGATTCTTCCGGATATGTTCCCGATACTGTACTTTTTTGGGAATATTTGCGGAAGATTTTTTTTTTAGATTAACATTGCCGCACGTAAAAGATAGTCCAATATTAATCAATTGGTTCACGTACTAATTTAGGTAACACGTAGGGAAGTAATTTTATTGCTAATTCTAATCTTTCACTGGTTGGTAGTTCGTTTAGTAGGCCGTCTATATTGTGTAATTCATTATCAAATAACCTCTATTAATATATTGCGAACTTCTTTTGTAGGATGGTTTAAACTACCTACCAATTATACGACCGCCCGTTTTTATTCCTTTTGCCATTTTATCTAAATTTTTGTCTATTGTAGATATAACGTGAAATACTTGTGATTTGACAAAAAAAGAGCAACCGATTAAAGTTGCTCTATTGTGTTTGTACATTTTTGATTTACCAACCATCTCCTTTTTTTTGTTGAAACTATACTTTCAGATAATGATTTTTATGATTTATTTTTAAGAACAAATTTATACGTTGAATTATCAATTGAAATAACAATTTGAATTTCAACTTTTGCATTTAAAATTTCATTAAAAACATCTGTTTGTGACCAATCATAATAACCATATTTGATTTGATTTTCGACACCTGCCGAGCCTTTAGTTATTTCTTTATAACCACTTATAGATATGTTGTTATTTTGAATATTATTTGCAAAAAGCGAACAACTCAATTTTTTATTGTCTTCTGTTTTTATTGATAAGACACCTGTTTTACCACTAATAAAATTTGCTTTTAAATTTTCGTATTCATTAAGTTCAAATATTATGCTCCCAATAAAATTTTGTGATTGTTTGTAGTTTTCATCTAAACTTTTTAAAACTAATTTAATGTCTTTTTCTGAAAAATTTTGCTTTATAAATTCTTTTTTGAGCATTTCCTTGTGTTCATCTAAAGTAATTTTTTTTGTTAAATTCAACACTGTTTTCACTTTTAACGGTGAATTATTAGTTACTGAATTAGAAAAGAATCCATTCGAGTTATTTATTAATGTTTCTCCGATGTTATCACCAAATTCATCAACTATATTGCCTTTTTCAAATAAAAGTTGACTGAATATTTGATTACAAAAACATAAAAAAAAGCAACTAAATACTATTTTTTTCATAATTTATATTTTAGATTAATTTCAAATGTAAGAAAATAAATTATAAATCAAGTTGTTAAAAAATATTTTAATAAAAAATACTACTTTTGAATTTACCCTGTAATTAATTAAAATTAAAAACTATGTTTAAATCAAAGATTCATAAATTTATTACTCAAAATCCAATATTTTTAAAATTTATTTACGGCATTATTATTTTAAATGTCTTATCTGTTGTGCTTTCTTCATATAAAGAAATTCATCATCAATATGAAACTCATTTTAATTACTTTGAGTTAATATCGATAATAATATTTTCTTTAGAATATATAATTAGATTTTGGACTTCTGATATTGAATATAAAACCGGTACATCTATAAACAAACGAATTAAGTTTTTTTTCTCTACAGTAGGTTTGATTGACTTATTTGCAATACTTCCATTTTATTTGCCTTTGTTTTTTGCTTTTGATTTAAGGGTTTTAAGAATATTGCGTTTGTTTAGATTATTGAGGATATTTAAACTTGGAAGACTTTCAAAATCTTTAAAGATAATTACAAATGTTTTAAAGGAAACCAAATCAGAGCTTTCAATAACTTTGTTTGTTACTTTTATCCTACTTACTCTATCTTCTTCATTAATGTATTATGTTGAGAATGAAGCACAGCCTGAAAAATTTGAAAACATCGGAGAATCATTTTGGTGGGCAGTCTGCACAGTAACAACGGTTGGTTATGGAGATGTGTACCCAATTACCGGATTTGGGAAAGTTTTAAGTTCAATTGTAGCATTAATTGGAATTGGATTTGTTGCACTACCTACAGCAATTATAAGTTCTGCTTTAATTCATAATTTACAAAAAAATAAGGAAAGTAAAAACGAATGTGAATGTCCAAATTGCGGTTTTAAAGTTCCCTACTAAAGATTAATTTTTAGTGTTGGAAACATCTTCCATTTGCACTTGTAACCATTCTTTTACATCGATTGCCTTTTTGAGTTGTACCTGAACATTGGACTCTTTCGGATTTGCTTTCGGGACTTGTGTTGCTTGAAGTTACATTTGTTGTGTTTTGTTTTGAACCAATTACTTTATAAGTTCCATCATCAAACAACATTACTTTTTTACCTGATTCTGTAGTTGCGATTTCTTGACCTTTGGCAATGTTGAATGCAAACATTACAATAAAGGTTAATATTAATTTTTTCATAATTTCTATTTTTAAATTCAAATCAAAGTGTAAGAAAATATAAGTACTACAAACCATAACAAGACAATAAATTAATTTGTAGAGATTGGGAAAACTTTTTTAATAACTGTTAAAGTTTTTTATACAAATCCGTTTCTTTAAATAATTTATCTTTTTCATTTTCAAAATCTAAAATGTCACTTGACATATTTTTAACATTGAAATCTTTGTCAAAAAGCACATATTTTTGGTCTAAATCCATTGCGCCAAATCCATTTTTTAATCTGAATTTATGA
>JBIKPL010000122.1:0-7777 GCA_044357485.1 Cytophagales bacterium | reverse complement strand
GGATCCCATATTTGCTCTTACTATACCTACAATAGTAATAAATTGTTCCGCTTCTTGTATTCTTTGGTAAATAATAGTAAATATTAGATTAGCTATTAAAGCTATCCAAATTTGACTTTGAATTCCCCGCTGTCGCACGTCAATTGTTATCCGCTGGTTCACGGCTTCGACGTGGACCAACTATTCATTTGAAACGCTAAAGGTTATTGTCTCTGCCAGCTTCTAATTTCATGCTTTTATACTTGGTACACGTCACCACTGCGTTCAGACGTGCACCAGCACACCGAAGTTCACGTGCACCAGCGGGGGGGGCTGATTCTCAAGGATTTTTTTTAGCTATTATTAATCTTGCACTGTTGCTGACCTATCTCAACTTCTACTCGTTTGCAACGAGGATTTTTGTATTGGCGTTTCCAACGCCAGTCAAATTTAGAATATACTTAACGGTACCACATCCTATCATCCTTTAATCTTGTAATTCTAATTCAGACAATTAATAAATGTTTATTGATATCAACTTCCACACCGTCGCACCTCAAATGTTATCCGCTGGTTCACGGCGAATGTCGTTAAGTTAAGTTTTTTGTAATTTTAATATCCATGACAATCTGCTTAATCCGTCACATCTGTGTGCAATATTGTTTTTATTCTTTGTCAAAGAATAAAAAAATGGAACGCAGATCAAGCGGATAAAACGGATTATCGCTGATTTTTTTCCTTAACTTAACGACATTGGGTTCACGGCTTCGACGTGGACCAACTATTCATTTGAAACGCTAAAGGTTATTATCTCTGCCAGCTTCTAACTTCATACTTTAATAACTTGGTACACGTCACCACTGCGTTCAGACGTGCACCAGCACACCGAAGTTCACGTGCGACAGCGGTGCACGCCCAACATTAAAAAATATTGAAATTTAACTATTGTATTGATAGCTTCTTATTAAGAACATTTACGATGTAGAAAATAATTATATGTTCAAACAAGTGTATTTAAGTAGTTTATAAACAATGCTACTCTTTCTCTGTTTTTTTATCGGACAACAATGTTTCTGAATATAAATGTACATCGTTTATCATAATATATTCGCCAAGCCAATTGTAATGATTTCTATTTTTACCTACCAAAAACCAATTAATTTTATACATTTGTGCTCGAATAATTTCTTCCTTATTAAGATTTATAACTCAATACCATTACCATGCTTCAATCTATTTTTATAAAAGAAAACCCTGAACTTGTTATCAATGGCTTACTTAAAAAACATTACAAAACTGCCGAAGCAGATGTAAATGCCGTTATAGCACTTGATGACAATAGACGTAAATTACAACAATCTTTAGACAATGCTTTGGCAGAAGCCAATGGGTTGGCAAAAGAAATTGGCATTTTAATTAAAGAAGGGAAAAAAGAAGAGGCTGATACTAAAAAAACACGCACAGCAACACTTAAAGGAGAGGCTAAAATTTTTCAAGAAGATTTGGCTGCACTTGAAATGGAGCTTCAAAATCTTTTAGTGCAATTGCCTAATTTGCCACATAGTTCTGTGCCCGAAGGAAAAACACCGGAAGAAAATAGTGTTATTTTCGAATCTGCCAATCATGTTGCTTTGGCGGAGGGTGCGTTGCCTCATTGGGAATTGATTCAGAAATATGACATTATCGATTTTGAATTAGGAAATAAAATAACCGGTGCTGGTTTTCCGGTATATAAAGGCAAAGGGGCCAGAATTCAACGTGCTTTAATAAATTTCTTTTTAGACAAAGCAACTGAAGCGGGTTATACCGAAATGCAACCTCCCATTTTGGTGAACAAAGACTCTTGCTTTGCCACGGGTCAATTGCCTGACAAGGACGGTCAAATGTACTATGCTACAGAAGATCAATTGTATTTGATTCCGACCGCTGAAGTGCCTGTGACTAATATTTATAGAGATGTTATTTTAAAAGAAGACGATTTGCCTATTAGAAATGCGGCTTATACACCTTGTTTTAGAAGAGAGGCAGGTTCTTGGGGAGCTCATGTAAGAGGACTCAACCGTTTGCACCAATTCGATAAAGTGGAGATTGTGCAAATCAATACGCCGGAGAATTCATACGCGGCTTTAGAAAACATGAAGGCTCATGTGGCTGCATTGTTAGATAGTTTGGAGTTGCCTTATCGGGTACTTCATTTGTGTGCTGGCGATATGTCTTTTACTTCTGCCCTAACATTTGATTTTGAAGTGTATTCTGCCGCCCAACAACGATGGTTAGAAGTGAGCTCTGTGAGTAATTTTGAATCGTACCAAGCCAATAGGTTAAAGTTGCGATACAAAACCAAAGAAGGTAAAACAAGATTGTTGCACACCCTAAATGGTAGCGCATTGGCATTGCCACGAATTTTGGCCGCTATCTTAGAAAACAATCAAACGGCCACAGGCATTACTATTCCAAAAGTATTGGTTCCATATTGCGGATTTGAAACAATATAAATATTTTATAAAACAACTTATTAAGGGACATTAATTTCGATTGATGTCCCTTTTTTATTGAACGCCTGGCTTATATTATTGTTCTTTCTCAGATTGCAAGGCTATTTTTTCATTCCTCAAGGGGAATTTGAAATGCAATATCGTGCCGATGAGTTTGTATTCAATTTGTTGTTTCACGGGTGTTCCGAGCCTACTCATGCAAGTTGTTTCTATTGTGCCCAATATTTCATCTACTTTATAGGTGCCTTCTTGTTTCAGTTTAGCCTCTTTTATTTCTTGGTATTTGCCATCAGCCGAAAATACAAAACAATAGTTTTTGAAATTTTCAGTAATTCTATGCATCAAGCCTATGGTAATGGCACTGTCTTTTTTGCCTTGTAATGATTTTTTCAACGCTTCGGGATAGCTCGTTTCGTTTGTTTTGTAATCGTGGTGTATGCCTGCATCAATCACATTTACTTTCCATTTACCTACTATAGTGGGTTGTATTAAATTGGTTTGGGCTATTGCAATAGTTGTTACAAAAGCCATTAATATCAATACGCAGGCAGATTTCATAAGCGGTGTGTTTTATGTAATTCAAACATACTATTTTTCTGTAAATAACAACTATACTATTTTCATTTATATTCCTGACACCACCGCTGTGTTGATGCAAATTTTATCCTTGTCAACTCACGATTTATTTGTACTTTTGTTTATTCAAACCTTAAACACTAAACAAAATTATATGTATACCGGAATCGTTCATACCCATACACTTGTTGTAATTCTATTTTTAATTATGTTTGGGTACAAAACATTTTTATTGCTTACCAATCAAAATGCCAAGCTAGAAGTTGTAAGAAATAAAACCAAAATTTTGGAGATGGTATTCGGTACCTTAATTTTGTGTACAGGAGGATATTTATTGAGCCAACAACCAGTAATTGAAACTTGGTTAATCGTTAAGTTTGCCTTGTTTATGGTTGGTATTCCTTTAGGGATTATTGGCATAAAAAGAAGTAAAAAAGCTTTGGCTTTGATTTCTTTACTCATCTTTATTTTAGTATATGGTTTAGCAGAAATGAAAGGCATTGGCCCTAAAAAGAAAACTGAAACGCCTGTTGCTGGTGAAGGGATGGTTGACGGCAAAGCATTGTTTATTAACGAATGTGCTAAATGTCATGGCACAGATGGTAAGTTGGGTATGGCTGGCGCAGCAGATTTAAGTACAAGTGCCCTGTCGGCAGAAGTGCATGCCGATATCATCAAAAATGGCAAAGGCACCATGCCAAAATTTGATTACTTAACAGAAATGGAAATTGCCGCTTTAGTAGAATATATCAGTACATTAAAGTAATTATTGCCTATTATTTTTAAACTTTAATTTTATTTATGAAAAAAAACTTGAAATTAAAACTCCACGAAACAGCCGTGAAGCCTCAAACGGCTGTGCTGGTAGCGGTGAGCTCACAAAAACAAACCACCATTCAGACCAAAGAATATTTGTCGGAATTGGAGTTTTTGGCCGAGACTTTAGGTATTAATTCTCTTCGTTGGTTTACTCAAAATCTTGAACATCCCGACAAACGAACCTTTATTGGCAAGGGAAAGATGGAAGAGGTGAAGGCTTATGTTGTTCACCATGGGGTTGATATGGTTATTTTTGATGACGATTTAAGCCCTTCTCAAATTCGTAATATTGAAAAGGAATTGGAGGTTAAAATATACGATAGAAGCTTATTGATTTTAGATATATTTTTAAAAAGAGCCCAATCATCGCAAGCCAAAACCCAAGTTGAGTTGGCCCGTAATATTTATTTGTTGCCTAGGTTAACCAATCTTTGGACACACCTTGAACGTCAGCGTGGGGCTACCGGTACACGTGCAGGTTCTGGAGAGCAAGAAATTGAAACCGATAAGCGTACCATTAGAACTTATGTCAGTTTTTTGAAAGAGAAGCTGAAGAAAATAGATTTACAAAACCATACCCAACGTAAATCAAGAGAAAACATGGTAAGGGTAGCCTTGGTGGGTTATACCAATGTGGGCAAATCGACCTTGATGAATTTGATTTCAAAATCAGAAGTGTTTGCAGAAAACAAGCTTTTTGCTACCGTCGATTCCACGGTACGAAAAGTTACCTTAAACCTGTTCCCCTTTTTGTTAAGCGATACCGTAGGATTTATTCGAAAGTTACCACATACCTTAGTGGAAAGTTTTAAATCAACCCTTGATGAAGTGCGTGAGGCAGAGATTTTGATGCATGTAGTAGATGTTTCACATCCCGCATTTGAAGACCAAATTGCGGTGGTCAACACTACCTTGTCGGAAATTAAAGCGGTTGACAAAAAAGTGATTTTAGTATTTAATAAAATTGACCAATATGTAAATCCTGATGCGGATGATTTAATGACGACCAAACCAACGCTAGCACAGTTGAAATCGTCGTATCTTAATCAAAAGGATATGCGGGTAATTTTTATTTCGGCATTAAACAAAGACAATGTAGACGAGCTTAGGGGCATGTTGGCAGAAGTAGTTGAAGAAGTTTATCATGTCATTTACCCAAATTATTTGAATTCCAAAACAGATTATGTAGCTTTACAAGCTGAATGGGATGCACAACAAGGATCAACGATGGTTGATGTCACAGATTCTCCTCAGTTTTAACACATTGGTTTCGTAGTTCAACGGATAGAATAGATGTTTCCTAAACATTAGATATGAGTTCGATTCTCGTCGAGACCACAAAAGCCCTTAAATAATAAATTTAAGGGCTTTTTTTATTGGGGTTACATTTTATTTTTTGAGTAAATTTTAAAATAGTAGAACAAATAGTAGAACATTTATATACTTGAAATCACCATAATATAATTAATTTTTTCTCTTTTGAACATATTATTTCCTAACAACACATATTCATGCTCAATTTTTTGTTCCCGAGTCTTATTTACAACTGTCAAACGATGTATAATATCTTCAACATTGACTTTTTCAAGGTATGTTTGTTTAATAGTTTCAATAATTTTATCGAAAAAAGAATGGTGTAGCTCAAATAACATTATTACATTTTGTAAAAAATTTTCTAATGTTTCAATATTTTCTTCTGTATTATTAACATTTATTGTGATTAAAGCATGTGGTTGTTCATTTTCAAAACCTTTGAATGGTTTTCCTTTTGGAATTGTGACCAAAATGTCACCAAACCTCTTTTTGAATATCTTGTACCGATCAGTATTTACGAATTGTTGTAAATTTATATTGTAAAATACATTTAATTCCAAGTTGTTGTATCGGAATTGAAAGTTTAATATTTCTATTTTCATATCATTTTATTATTTTTTGTTTTGATAAACATTCTCTTCTCCACTATTTCACATTTTTCAATGTCCACTTTAAGTTCTTGATTGGTACCAAAATTTTGAATCTCAATAGTACAGTTAAGTAGATTATTGCCAATTGCATCATAATATTGTCTCAGCTCATCTTTTATCATTGAAATTTGGATTGGAGTGATGTCAAATAACTCCAAACCATCGGTTAATAGGTTATAAAGTAGCGGATATGAAGTTGATTCTTCTGTTTTATAGCTTAATAGAATCGTTTTGCTTGGGCTAGTTAGACTATTGTTTGGGCAAATTGGTTTGTTGAAATTTGGATGAGTTGTAATTATGTTGGCATACCTATTTGTGAAAATTTCGTAATTCATTTCGAAAAAAATATCATCATCCCAAATATTCGCTGAAATTGAAATCACATGCCGATTAAAATAAATTATCACTTGCACTAATTCTTGACCTTTTTTTAGATTTTCAATCATATTCTGTTTTGTTTCTTTTATATATTAAAAAATAATACCCCTTTTTCTCTTTTTCCACCAAAAAACGATTTTTGAATATTTATTTTTAATATATACTTCATGAATAAATTAAAAACTATAAAAATTGAAGAAAGTGTATTTATAACTCTTGAAGAGATTAGACTTTTTCTTATGAAAACGAAACGTATTTCACTGACTAAGAAATCATTACTTTCTTTTTTAATAAAGAAAATGAAGTCAGAATTATTGAAGAAGAATGAGAAATAATTTAACGTCCGAAGAATTGATAAATTCACAAGTGCAGGAAACAGTTTTTCAGCTAGATGAATATTCACCTATTCCAATTCTTAAATACCAGGAAAAGCCGCCTAAAATGCTTTATAAAACACATGTGGCTTATTTGAGGAATACGGAATTTGAACATCTTTATAAAGGTGTGTATTGTTCAGGTACTGCATTTGTACGCATGGGTAAAGTTGTTGCAATTTGTTACGATCCTATGCCCTTGATTGCTCCGCTATATACCCAGGCTGAAAATGTGCTTCTATACGACTACAAAGCTTATTTTTGTGGATTTGAACGTGATGTCAATATTGAGAGGCAATTTAAAATTGACAGTTTTTTATTAAATGAAAAAAATAATAGATGTTAATGAAATATCTAGATGATTACAAACAATTTTTATTTAACAATAATGTTGAAATATTAACTCAAAAAATTGAAAATGATAAACATATTGATAATGATGAAAAAAAATCAAACAGTTTCGATTACACTGTCATGACTTTTGATCAATTTTATGATCGGATTATGTTAGCGGGTGAATAGTTTATTATACATATTAAAGAGCAATTTTTATTTTGAATAACTCTAATGTAGATTATGTGGATGAAACTTTTGAAAATTTGGTTTCTATTATAACAAAAAAGGTAGCTAAATACTACCTTTTTTGTTATAATTATTGTATTACCATATCAAATGGTTGGAAGACCATATTTTTTATTGAAATCTTTTACTATTGTAGAAGTTGATTTACCACTTTCATTGGATATTATATTATCATCAGTGAAACTAGGTTCATCTGTTCTTTTAGTAACTAGTATTTTCTCATCATCTCTCGTCCAAGTAGTATCTTTATCAACATCTGTTGTTTCTGAATAATAATCATTACCTATTAATATCATTTCGTTTCTATTCATAACTTATTCTTTATAAACTGTTAAATACTTTTTTCTCGTTGTTATACTTGATTTATCAATCAGTTGAATGTCTGTTTAATTTTCGTTTAAATACCTTTCAAAAGATTGAGTATTAATAGGATTCTTACTGATAACATGAGTATAACCACTTTTACGCTTTTATCTATTTAATAACTCAAACTTTAAATCGGAAATAGGATAATCATTTTCAGCTATCCAATGTAGTATATCCAAAGCAATGTTATGTTTCTTGGATAGACTGAAATACATTTCCTGTACATTATTTAATTTTCAACTTC
>JBIKPL010000121.1:0-7786 GCA_044357485.1 Cytophagales bacterium | reverse complement strand
TTCACGGCAGAACACGCGCTCAGATGTATAAAGGAGAGGCTGACTGGACCTTGATTTCTGAAGTCAAAAATTTACCCAACATCAGAATGCCTATTTTTGGAAATGGGGACATTGATTCTCCCCAAAAGGCCTTGGAATACAAAAACAAATATGGCGTCGACGGTTTAATGATAGGGAGAGCTGCCATTGGCTATCCCTGGATTTTTAGAGAAGTAAAACATTATTTCGCCACAGGCGAAATATTAGCCCCACCAACGGTAGAAGAACGTGTAAATACCTGTAAACAACACCTCAAATTTTCGATGGAATGGAAAGGGGAAAGGGTAGGTATTTTTGAAATGAGAAATCATTATACCGCTTATTTCAAAGGAATTACTGATTTCAAACCATTCAGGTTAAAATTAGTAGAAGCAAGCACGTATGTAGAAACACTTGCGATTCTTGACGAAATCATTCATACCTTTCAAGCATAATTACCCATTGCTACCCATGCAAAAAACTTAGACAAATGAAAATCTCCATTATTGGCACAGGTAATTTAGGGAGTCATTTGGCAGCTGCCTTGGAAGAGGCGGGCCATACGTTAATCAATATTTATGGTCGTAATTTAGCTCAAGCGCAACACATTGCCAGTAAACTTTACAGCGCTGAAGCTACCGACAATTTAGATTTTTCAACGAGCAAGGCTGAACTTTTTATTATTGCAGTAAGTGATGATGCTATCGCCAACATCGCCAATGACATTATTTTGCCAGAAAAGGCCATTTTATCGCACACTTCTGGCACCAAAAACATCATGGAACTTGTCGCCTGCCATAATCCTAAAGGCGTATTTTATCCTTTACAAACTTTTACCAAAGGCAAAAAAGTAGATTGGAGCACTATCCCTATTTGCATAGAAGCCACCAACCAAGCAGCCGACATTGCTTTAACCAAAGTCGCCGAATCATTAAGTAAGTTTGTCTATTTCTTAGATGCTTTACAAAGAAAACGCGTGCACCTGGCCGCGGTATTTGCTTGTAATTTCACCAATCACCTATTAAAAACAGCAAACGACCTCTTAGCCTCACATGACATTCCATTTGACATCTTAAAACCATTGATCATTGAAACGGTTGACAAAGCCTTGATCAATGGTCCGGCAAATTCTCAAACAGGCCCTGCCGTTCGCAAAGACATACAAACGGTACAACAGCACCTCGAAGACTTAGCGTTTGAACCCGACAAACAAGAAATCTACCGATTGTTAAGCAAGTCCATTATGGGAGTGTCTTAAATCTTGAAGAAATCTTTATTCATTTATCCCAAAGCAACCACTTCTGTTGGGTATAATTATTTATACATTAAACTCACATTGCTACTGGCGGCATAACCACAGCAAGTCAAGACCAAACCTTTGGCAAGTTCATTTTTATTGAGGGTATCGTTGCCATTCATATCCACCACGCCAACCGTGCAAGTTGCCATACAAGCGGTACAAACGCCATTTTCACAAGCACAAGGCAAATCTACGCCTGCATTTTTACCTGCTTCTAAAATAGTTTCGTTGGCATCGACTTCAAAAGTATAACTGATATTTTTAATGGTTGCAATAACGGTTGCTTTATTCGCATCATTGCTTGTTGGTTTTGGCGCCACGGTACTTGTCGCGGATACAAATTTTTCTTTCCTAATGTTATCTTCTGAAACCCCTAATTGCTTTAAACCTGCAGTCGCATTATCCATTAACATTTCGGGACCACAAAGGTAATATTCAGCATTAGTGGCGTTATTTACGCCCAACTGGGTGATAAAAGCCGCTATATTGTCTTTGTCAATTCTTCCTGTAGCACCATTCCATGCACTGCTTGGTTTGGTTAACACATGAATCATTTTAAAATTTGGATTATGGATTTTATCAAAAGCTTCTTTAAAAATAATACTGTTTTCATTTTTATTGGCCAACAACAAATACACTTTACTGTTGGGCTCTTGACTCAAAATTGTTTTGGCCATAGAATACAAAGGCGTAACTCCACTTCCAGCCGCAATTAGCACAATATCTCTTTGTAAATTGGGCATAGGATGAATGACAAATAAACCCAATGGAGGCATTACATTGATAGACAACCCTACATAAGCATTGGTAAACAAATAATTAGATACTAGGCCTCCTTCAATTTTCTTAACCGTAATACAGGGATTATTGTCGGTGTAAGGACTAGAGGAAAAGGAATAAGACCTACGCACTTCTTCTCCATTGATAGTTAAAATTAAGGTTAAAAATTGACCAGATTGGTAATCAAAATTAGCGGGTTTTTCAAACACAATGGTAATAGTATCAGCTGTTTCAAGTTTTACTTCAGCAATTTTCAAGGTAATATTAGTAGTCATAGTAAAGGTATTATAATTGAATGGAAACAATTAGGCAAAGCAAAAATAAGGTATGCATCTTTACTTCTAATTGTTAGATAGCTCAATATTAGTTATTATTCTTTTATTTTCTATTGTTCAACACATATAATTCAACGAACAAACGGTGGTATTCGCGCCACCACCTAAACTTTGATTAATATTGCTGTGGCACGAAAGCTTCAAGGCAAAGTGTATTTATATGGCTTAATAAATTCACCCATCACCACAAGCCGTTTATACATACTTTTTTTTCAGCGCAATATTTCCCAATGGGAATAAATCATTGGTTGGAAGAAAAAACAATTGACCATTTTTGGTAAACGTTTCCCAGACGATGGCATTCGTAATATCTTCCCTTTCTTCAAAAGCTTCTGTTGCGGACAATAGCTCAATAGCATCATCACTTGTCCTTTTTACAAATTGTTGACATTCGTCTTTGATAATCAACATCGCTACATTACCGACTTTTACCGCGAGGTAAATTTCCCTTATATCTGTGACCACTAAACCTGCCCCAACCGCTTCTTGCATAGATTCAATGGCCAGCCTATTTTTTTTTGCTTGTTTATCCAACATCACTGACCAGGCCAACTTTCCAAGTTCAACAAGCGATGACGTTTGTTGAGTCATTGCATGATGACCACAATAAATGGTAGCATCATCTGAAACCTGTAATAAATGATGGTAGTTAATTGCCGTAGCCATCACCACACATTTCATTTGGTAGTGATGTACCCATTTCAATACTGCCTTGTCTACTTGGTTAAAATAAGTACTCAACATAACATCCACCTTTCTACTGTCGTGGGTGGTATGGTTGGTATAATGCAGGGAATGGTTTACAAAAGGAAAATCGGTATTGTTAAGTTCTGCTTCAATATGTTCGTCTATGGCGGTATACATCCTAACAATGGTTTGCGTGAGCGACAATACCAAGTATTGCTCTCCTAACAATTGTGCTTTCACCAAAGGTTTGATCTCAAATCCTCTCCCAATTTGACTAATATTTTGAGGAATACTTTGCTTAAGCTTGATGATTACTTTGGTATCATTGGATAAAAAAACAAAAATACTCGCTAAATTATGCTTAAAGTCTAGTTCCTCTGCGAGGTCATCGAAGTGCTTTAACAATGTGGTGATATCTTTTTTAGAAAAGTGAGCCAAGATATATTCTTTTACATTTCTTAAATGCAGCTTAAATTGTGTGGCTTCATTGGCATTGTCGGGATAGGTGCAATGGGTGTTGATGCCTATGGTAACGCTTGGAAAACTTTGTGCATTTGCCAATAATGATAGTTGTGATAAATCCATGAGTTTAAAGAGTAAAAATGAAACAAGGTACAATGCTGATGCATTTAAAAATTGCGATATTCTGTAAAAAAGCGTCAGATACTATTTAGCGAAATATGGCTTCAATTATTGTAATGGTCTAATAAAATTTTTAGCTACTGGGTAATTTTGAATAGCTAATGCATATTTTAAAAATTTATCAACTTTGAATCCTCCCCAAAAAATCAGGCTCAAGCAAACATCAATCGTTAGAAAAAAAACTACGATTAAAGCAAAAAGCGCCCAATAAAATATAAGCTCAACTGGTATGGGCGTAGCCAATTATATGCGATTGCTACGTCAATGACAGCAACGCGACATGGTATTGCACTTAGGAGTCACAAAGTCATTGTCACCAAAACCGGTATATTCAATTAATAATTGTATTTTTGAACCCAGATGAATACGGTATATCTACTATTAGGAAGCAATCAGGGCGACAGGAAAGCGCTCTTTGACATGGCAACATTGGCTATTGAAACCCAAATTGGCCCTGTCACCAAACAATCATCGCTGTATGAAAGTGAGGCTTGGGGCGTAACCGACCAAGCCTTATTTTTAAATTGTGTATTGGCGGTAGAAACCCTTTTGGATGCAGAAAGCACCTTACAGCAAGCCCTTTTGATAGAAAAATCCCTCGGTCGCGTGCGCCATGAAAGATGGACCGAAAGAACCATAGATATTGATTTACTATATTTCAACAATGACATTTACACGTCTCCCAACTTGTGTATTCCTCATCCCGAAATACAAAACAGAAGATTTACCTTGGTGCCATTGTGTGAAATTGTACCCTATAAAATTCATCCTGTGCTACAAAAAAGCCAAGAAGCATTGTTACACACTTGTGCCGACAAGCTAAAAGTATGGGTCGTCTAAAAAAACAAAGGCATTGCGAAATGCAATGCCTTTGGTGCGTACTATTTTTTCCCTCTTATTAATTCTATGACAATAGGCACTACCGAGATAAAAATTATGCCTAAAATTACTTTTTCAAAGTTATGCTTGATGATATCAAAACCTCCTAAGAAATAACCTGCGAGCGACAATCCGACTACCCAAACCGCACCTCCGATGATATTATACGAGATAAAAGTTTTGTAATTCATTTTACCAACGCCTGCTACAAAAGGAGCCAAAGTTCTCACGATAGGCACAAAACGTGCAATGATAATAGTTTTAGGGCCATGTTTTTCATAAAACTCATGGGTTTTATCAAGGTGTGCTGCTTTTACCAATTGCTTGCCAAACAGTTTAAAGGTGAGCAATTGTTCTCCAAAAAACTTCCCTATGAAGTAATTTACAAAATCGCCCAAGAATGCGGCAACAAACAACACTACACATAATAGGGCAATGTTAAATGAACCTTTGGCGGCAAACATACCTGCGGCAAACAACAACGAGTCGCCTGGAAGAAAGGGCATAATCACCAATCCTGTTTCCACAAATATAATTAAAAACAAAATGGCATAAGTCAACATGCCATAATTGGCGATGATGTCTTGTAAGTGTTTGTCGAGGTGCAAAAAGAAATCCAAGACCTGCATGATAATCTCCATCATAATAGTGATTTAATAAGTGTAAAGGCTAATTACCTAGGCATTTGACTGCTGTATTCTTTCACGGTATCGATAAAGCATTTCACTTTATCGGGTTCAATATCAGGATATAAACCATGTCCTAAGTTGGCGATATGGTACTGAGGACCAAATTCATCAAGCATTTGTTTCGTCATTTTTTCTATTTCGGCAAAGCCAGCATACAAGGCACATGGGTCAAAATTACCTTGTAATACTTTGGTGGCGCCTATTAAAGTACGCGACTCTTTGATATCCATGTTCCAATCGAGGCCGATGATGTTGCAATTTAATTTACCCATTTCTTCACGGGCAAAGAAAGCACCTTTGGCAAAAACAGTCATGGGAACTTCGGTGATGGCATCGCATATTTTCGCAATATAAGGCAATGCAAATTCTCGGTATTGTGCTGGAGATAAAATTCCCGCCCAAGAATCAAACAATTGCACCAAGTCAACCCCTGCATTGATTTGTGCCTTGAGGTATAAAATAGTACTATCGGTGATTTTAGCTAATAACTGATGCGACAAAGTTGGGTTGTTGTACAGCCAATATTTGGCTTTTGAAAAAGTTTTAGAGCCTGAGCCTTCTACCATGTAGGCAAAAATGGTCCATGGTGCGCCAGCAAAACCAATCAATGGCACCCTGCCCGCCAAGCCCTGTTTGGTAAGTTTAATGGCATCAAGCACATAACTTAAATCTTCTTCAGGATTACTGATGATGAGCCTACTGACATCTTGTGCGGTTTTAATAGGCGAAGGAAATATTGGACCACGACTTTCAATCATCTCATAGCGACAACCCATGGCATCAGGGATAACCAAGATATCAGAAAAAATAATGGCCGCATCTACGCCTAAAATATCAACAGGTTGTATGGTAACTTCGGCCGCAAACTCTGGCGACTTTACCAGTTCTTCGAAAGAGCCCATTTTTGCTCTTACCGCTCTATATTCAGGTAATACTCTTCCCGCTTGACGCATTAACCAAACAGGTGTACGCTCCGTTTTTTCACCACGAGCCGTTCTAAGGATTAAGTCATTTTTCAATTGCATCTTGCAAAGATAAATGAATTGTTGAAAATACCGTAATGCCCATCCCTGCAAATTTAATTTCGTTTACTTTTACACATGTACTGCTATTAAGTAAATAGTTGATTACATTTCCAAAAAAATCATAGCCTTGCGCCATTTCAAAACTTATACGTTAACCATACTTTGTGTCTTGTGCCTGGCAAACCTCAGCTACGGTCAACAATTGAGTGTATTGAGCAACACCAATGTGCACTTCGTGAATACCAATCATGATACACTTGCCAATGTTTTTGCAGGAGGTATGAATGCAAGTCAATTTGGAAAAATAAAACTCAACGCCGACAACATCGACGACTTGGTGGTATTTGACAGAAGCTCGGGGGTATTGAGTACATTTTTAGCCGAAAAAAACACCTTCATTCACCACCCCGAATACCAACTATTGTTTCCTCCGCTATCAGATTGGGTACTTGTAAAAGATTATAATGCTGATGGAAAAGCAGATTTATTTACGCACACCGCTGCAGGCATTAAAGTGTATCAAAACTGCACCGAAACAAATGGCATGCTTCAATTTAAGTTGGTTAAAAACCCATTGTTAAGCAAAGGTTTCTCTGGTATGATTAACCTACAAATCAATGCCAGCGACATTCCGGCCTTGGCCGATATCGACAATGATGGAGACATCGATTTGGTATGTTTTAATTTCTACAATGGCTCTCAACTCGAATACCATCTCAACAACAGCATAGAAACCTATGGCCATGCCGACAGCTTAATTTATAAAAGAGTAGACGATTGTTGGGGTGGCGCTGAAGAAATAGCCTGTGGCAATTTTAACTTTGGCTTACACTGCGAAACAAAACTCCGAACTAGCCAAATACAACGCATACAACATGTTGCAGCAAGCACCTTGTTGGCCATTAACCTCGATGGTGATGGCGACCAAGATTTATGGGTGGTAAAAGATGCCTGCACCAATATTGGACAATTACTAAACAAAGGCACGGCATCGCACGCATTGTTCAACAAAATTGACACTTTATATCCCGATGGCATACGGAGACCGCAATTTCCAATGGCAGCCGCATCTTTTTATGAAGACATTAATTTTGATGACCTAAAAGATTTAATTGTATCTACGAATGCACCGGTAAACACCAGCAATAGGGGCAATTATTCAAAAAACACTTTGGTGTATCAAAACACAGGCAGCAATGCCCATCCCTCTTTTCAATATCGCCAAGCAGATTTTTTACAAGAAAGCATGCTTGATGTAGGAGAAAATGCCACGCCTGCCTTTGTAGACTTTGATGGAGATGCCGACCTAGACTTATTGCTGGGCAACAGGGGGAAATACGACAGCATTTCAAACCGTTTTTACAGCACTTTGCAGGCCTTTCAAAATATTGGTTCGGTCACCAAACCTGTATACACTTTGTTACACGAAGA
>JBIKPL010000120.1:0-7816 GCA_044357485.1 Cytophagales bacterium | reverse complement strand
GGGTACGTTTTCTAAATTGCCTACAAATTCTGCTTTTGAATCAATTTTTGCTGGTGCAGGATCGCTTTTTTTGCTACAAGCAGTCAATAATGTAAGGAGAAAGAAGTGGATCAAAAAGGCGTTAAATTTACTTGATTTCATACGAGTTGGTTTGAGTGTAATCTAAATATGGCAATAATTTTTTATAAACCAAAAACAAGAAAGACCAGTCTAACAAACTGGTCTTTCTTGTTTTAAAAGCAGTTTGTTTTACTGCATTATTTTATCGCTGGTACCATCAGTATATTTGATAATTACCAAACCTGGGTAATCACCGTTCACCATTTGACCTTGTAGGTTGTAGGTATTTGAGACGGTTTTTCTAGGCGTAATCATGAGGTTGTCGGTGCCTGTAATGCATGATTCTCCGAAAACCGCAGCAAGGTCTTTTACCAACTCAACTTTGTTTTGTGCATTTAATGCTCCAATACAAGTTAGGTTCGCATTAGAAGAACAATTTAAGTATTCTAAAGCCGTAATTGTACTTATATCTAAACTGCTTAGTTGATTGTTTTCACAATGCAGACCAATTAAAGCATTGTTGGTACTGATGTCTACACTTGTAAGAAGGTTATACGAACAATCTAAAAAAGTCAATGCTGTTAATCCTTTTGTATCGAGTGAGGTTAATTGGTTAGAGGTACATGATAAAAAGGTCAATGACGTGTTTTTACTTAGGTCTAAACTAGTAAGATTATTGTATGCGCATTCAACATATTGGAGAGCCGTAGCGCCACTTAAATCTAAATTTGTAATTTTTGTATTACTGCTAAAATAAAGTGTTTCTAACGCGGTAGCACCATTTACATTAAGATTTGTAAGTGATTTCATGCCATTGCAATACAGCAACGTCAATGCTTTATTTGCACTAATATCTAAACTTGAAAGTGCCGTATAACTACAGGTTAAACCAGTTAGGTTAACGTTTTTGCTTAGGTCTAAGCTGGTAATACTATTGTTAATACAGCTTAGTTCTTTGAGATTTATAAATGCCTCAATACCCGTTAAATCAGTAATTGATTTAGTGTTTACATCAATAGTACCGGAATAAGCTTCCGCTTCAGCGACTGATATCTCTAGCAAGTCACCGTCGGTATTGATTGAATTTTGGTCTAATAAATATGTTTTAAAATTTACATCTGGAATATTTACATTTTGTGCTTGTGCCATGGAGGCAATTGAAACAATGGAAAGGAGAGAGAGTAATGTTTTTTTCATAGCTTGAGAATTCAAAATTTTTAAAATTAAGGTTAGCTATTGTTTAATAATAGAAAATTGTGCTATCTAATGCGTGGTAAGTATAAGTTAATTATAATTCGTCTAATCGAATCATTTTCCCTTTTTCGGCATCCCAAAGCTTAAGTCTTAAGCAACGGTACATATCGGTTGGTTTCCAAGATGTAGTAGTAACGTGCTGCAATTCAGGAATGTTATCCATGGCTTCTTGGAGTCTATAAAATGGAATCCTAGAATTTAAATGGTGTACATGGTGAAAACCTATATTGCCAGTCATCCATTGTAAAAAAGGATTCATTTTCATTAAACTTGTAGAATTTAACGCAGCTTTATCGTATTGCCAATCTTGGTTTTCTCTAAATTCTGCGCCCGGAAAATTGTGTTGCGAATAGAATAGATACGACCCAATGGCAAATGCCAATAAGAAAGGGGTAAACCAACTGATGAAAAAGGTAAGAGGGCCAAAATGCCAAAACAACAAATAGCCTACGACAAAATGAAATACCAATGACGCCAAAGAATCCATGTGTTTTTTAGGACTTTGTGTAAATGATTTAATATTTAACCAATAAATAAACAAGGTAAAATAACCTAAGAAAACGGTCAATGGATGACGATTTATTAAATATACATTTTTTTCTAGCCTACTCATGCTTAGGAAGGTGTTTTTAGAAACAGTAGGATAGGAGCCTATGCCATTGCTGGTTAATTTTGAATTGTGGTTATGGTGATGGTCGTGTGATCGTTTCCAAACATTTTGTGGGGACAATAAATACAAGCCAATACTTTTCATGATAAAGGTTGCCAATACTGATTTTTGCAAAATAGCATGGTGTTGATAATCGTGGTATATCACAAAAAGTCTAACGTATAGTAAAGCAGTCATCACACTAAAAAAAAGCCTTATCGACAACGGTAAAGCTAAAAAGGTAATGCACAACGAAACCGTCAGTAATACGATTGTAATTACGGTTTCTGACCAGCTTTTAAATCGGTCTTCACCAGTAAATGCCTTGCTTGATAAGATTAATTCTTTGCTTGTACGCATAAGGTATACATTGCTGTTTGATGCAGCAAATGACAGGGATTTAATGAATATTGTGAGGACGTTTGTCTTTCCAACGTCTGTGAGACCAAAGCCATGTACTTGGATTGGCAATGATTTCTTGCTCTAATCTTGTAATAAAGCGTGTTGAGATTTCGTGTTCCGCAGTGTTTTTAGAATCGGTAAATAATAACTCAGGGGTAATTTCATAGTACCCTCTTTTGATTTTATTCACTGACATGTACACCACTGGGTAATCAAATTTTTTGGCTAATTTTTCAGCACCTGTAAATACCGCAGTATCTTGGTGTAAGAAAGTAGTCCAATAAGCACTTCCTGGAGGCGCTTTTTGGTCGGCAATAAAGGCGGTAGCGGTAACCTCATTTCTATTGGCGACCATTTCTCGAAGTGTATTATGCACTGGCGTGATTTTGGTGCCGAATTTGGTACGCATTTTTACAAATAAATTTTCAAAATAGGGATTGGTCAATGGTCTGTAAATAACGACTAACTGATATGGGTTGTGTAAGGAAAAGCTTGGTCCGGCCAATTCCCAATTCCCATAATGCCCCATCACAATAATAATGCTTTGCTTTCGTTCGTGTAACTGATCGAGCCAATCGGCCTTATGAAATACACAATGCGCTTTAGCTTCTTCGGCAGTGAGGGTAATGGTTTTAAGGGTTTCAACAATCAAATCACACATGTATTGGTAATAAACCCTAAACAAGGCTTGAATTTCTTTTTCTGATTTTTCTGGAAATGAATTTTTTAAATTCGCCACAATAACGGCTTTTCTATAGCCCGTCATCAACATGATATAATAAAAAATATCTGAAATCACATACAACAACCTAAAAGGCAGCAATGCGATGAGGTAAATAAATGGATATGACAAGTAAAATAAAACAGCGTGCATAATTGATGCGATATAATTGTCAAATATAATACAATTAGCAATAAGATTTATACCTTTTTAAACACAAATAAATGTGATTTGATAGGTACACCTTTAAGAATCAATTTACAGATTCATTTTCAATATTTTATTAAAAGGAAATTACTTTTTCCCTTTAATAAAACTCTTATTTTTTTTGCTGTCATAACTACGCCCTTTTTTGTGCTCTTTTACTTTTTCGGCGCGCTTTGGCAGTTTGGTAGCGTTGGGATGTTTCTTTTTAAATGCTTCTTCAGCAAGGTGATGTGGCCTCACTTTTTTCTCATGAAAAGCTCCTTTGAATTCAGGATCTTCTTTTTTGCGTTGGTTATCTATTTCCAACAACATCTCCTGTTTCTCTTCATATGATGTGTCTTCAATCCATAAATCATCAGGTAAAAGTAATTGTTCAATTTTCAATTGAATCAATTCTTCAATTTTAGACACATGGTAATTTTCGGCTTCAGAGCTAAAACTGATGGCTTCTCCGGTGTTTTCTGCACGTCCGGTACGACCAATTCTATGGACATAATCTTCATACAAAAATGGAATATCAAAATTGATGACATGGGTGACCATCGACACATCTATGCCTCTGGCTACCACATCCGTGGCTACCATTATCCTCACTTTGCCATCACGAAATGCATCGATAGAATTGATCCTTGTATTTTGACCTTTATTGCCGTGAATTACTTTTAACTCTTCTTCTTTAAACTTTCTGTTTAAGAATTTGAATATATTATCGGCACGTTCTTTTGTTCTTACAAATACAATGACACGAGAGAATACGTCTTTGTCGTGAAGTAAATATAAAAGAAGGTTGAGTTTTGTTTTAAAATTGGGTACTTCATACACTTTTTGGGCAATCATACTCGATGTTGTAGCCGATGGCGCTACTTCGACCCTTACCGGAAAGTCCAAAAATTCTTCTGAAAGGTAATTGACCTTTTCTCCAAAGGTGGCAGAAAACAAAAGGTTTTGACGTTTTCGTGGAATAATTTCGAGGATGTCTCTAATTTGATGCATGAATCCCATGTCCATCATTTTATCGGCTTCATCAAGCACCATAAACTTCAATTGTTTGGTGATTAATATGCCTCTACTGTACAGTTCTAAAAATCTTCCGGGCGTAGCGACTACGATGTCGACACCTGCTTCCACTTGTTCTATTTGGGTTTTAGGACCAACACCACCATACAACACCACATGTCGAATGTCTGTATACTTGGCTAAAGACTTGATGTTTTCATCAATTTGCATGGCCAATTCTCTGGTGGGTGCCAATACCAAACCTCGAGGTGTTTTGCCCTGTGCATATTTAATTTTCATTAAAATCGGCAACAAATAAGCCGCCGTTTTCCCTGTTCCGGTTTGAGCGATTCCCAATACATCATGCCCAGCCATTACCAAAGGGATGGCTTTCAGTTGAATTGGCGAAGGGGTAGTATAGTTTAAGTCTTCTATGGCAGAAACTAATTGCTTGTTAAGCTTAAGATCGGTAAAGGTAGTCGGTTCCAATGGGTACAATTTTATACAAAAGTACCTTTTTTTTGGGGATAAAAGGAGTAATCGAAATTCGATTTTTTAAATCTAGGGGTTTTATTTGAAAGTGTGTGGTTTAATTGCTGATAATCTGATGGTTATTGTTTTTGGTAATTGTCTTTTTGTTGAATAGATGTTTGATAAAGCTTAATTTTACCGCCTAAATCGTGTGTGATGCATAAGAATTTTAAAAGGAATTTTAAATTATGGGCAACATTTGAGTATGTTTGTTTTTAGATGACTATCACTGACAACTAATCGCTTAAATCAATGGACGCAACGTTTAAAATATGGGCCACCAATAGAAAAATTATTGCTGGTTTTGTAGATCAATTTTCATTGGCACAATTGAATACTATTCCCTCAGGATTTAGCAACAACCTGGTTTGGAACCTTGGACATATTGTGGTGGTTCAACAAAGGTTGTTGTATAGTGTTGCTGGTTTGCCTATGGCAATCAGTTCCGCAATGCTTGATCAATACAAAACAGGTTCTAAACCAAGCACCAACACCACGCAACAAGAAGTGGATGCACTGAAATTATTGCTACAGTCGGTCGTAGAAAGTACTTTATCCGATTATAAAAGTGGGAAATTTGAAACCTATAAAGAATTTACGACTGCAACTGGTTTTTTAATTTCGAGTATTGAAGATGCCATTGCTTTCAACAATTACCATGAAGGCATGCATCTAGGATTAATGATGAATATTAGAAAATTTATCTAAACATGTTGGGCAATGCATTGATGTTCGTTGAAGCGGGGCGTTAAATGCATTGACTGATAGTGTTGAAATATCAATCCCAAAAAAATATACCAGAAAGACCGGTTTGCTCTGTTTAGACATATTTATTTGTCCTGATAAAAATCATAGTTTAAAGCAATTACTTCTGCTAGTTTTGCCTACATACATCATGCAAATGGAAACACCACAAACAATATATGAACAAGTAGGCGCTACCAATTTAGCCCTTTTGGTAGATTATTTTTATGATTTAGTATTTGATAATGAGGTTTTGAAGCCTCTTTTTAGCCATACCCCTCAAGCAGAAATTAAACATAAACAGTTGTTGTTTTTGTCTCAATTTTTGGGAGGACCTTCCTTGTATTCAGAAGCCTATGGTCATCCACGTATGCGTGCAAGACACATGCCTCATGCGATAACTGAAAATGGTGCCATCGCTTGGTTGCAATGCATGGGAAATGCCATTCATAAATTAGAAATTTCTGATGCTTTGAAAAAAGAGCTGTTTGCTAGTTTTCCTAAAGCGGCTTTTCACATGGTCAATACCGAAGGCTAGGCAGCAAAGATGTGTTTTTAATATTCCTAGTCCTGATTTATTTTAATGAATTCCGGACATTTTTTTGATTGCTTGCATTAATTCGTGTATTTTTTTTACCTTATTGCAAAATTACAATAAATTAGCTTTCTAATCTTTTACAGTACTATTTTCATGACAAATTACACTGATAACACCAATCAATATTTTAAATTAGCGGTTCAGTTTGTGAATCAAACCTCAGAACATATTTTTTTAACAGGTAAAGCTGGAACCGGTAAAACCACTTTTTTGAAATACATTAGTAAAAATTGTCATAAAAAAATGGCTATTGTTGCTCCCACGGGAGTGGCGGCAATTAATGCTGGAGGCGTTACCATTCATTCATTATTTCAATTGCCTTTTGGTATTTTTGCACCCGTTAAAAAAGTAGACCGTGCCTTGGCTTTACAAGGTGTCAATGATCAATATTCCCTTATTGAAAACATGCGTTTGAATTCCAAAAAACGCGATATCTTACAAGAATTAGAACTCTTGGTCATTGATGAAGTATCTATGGTGAGGGCCGATTTACTTGATGCCATTGATACCATGTTGCGACACTTTAGACGTCAACCATTTAAGCCTTTTGGTGGCGTACAGTTGTTGTTTATTGGTGATTTGTACCAATTGCCTCCGGTCGTAAACAATGACCATTGGCAAACCCTCAAACAGTTTTATAAAAGCCCTTTTTTCTTTGATAGTAAAGTTGTAGAAGCGGCACCACCCATTTACCTCGAGCTAAAACATATTTATAGGCAAGACAATCCTGTATTTATCGATATCTTAAACAATATCAGGAACAACAAAGTACTCGTTTCCGATTTAGCCTTGTTGCATGAACATTATAAACCTGGTTATCAACCCGACAACAATGGTGAATACATCACTTTGGCTACCCATAATGCCAAAGCAGATGCTATTAATACTCATGAAATCAATAAATTAGATTCGCCTTTGCATGTTTTTAATGCTGAGATTAAAGGAGAATTTAATGAAAAAGCCTTACCCGCGGATCCTGAACTACAACTTAAAGTGGGGGCGCAAATTATGTTTATTAAAAATGACAAAGGGGAGGTGAGAAGGTATTATAATGGTAAAATAGCCACGATTACCCGTATCAAAGACGAAGAAATTTATGTAAGATTTGCCAATCAAGTCGAGGAGTTGCAGGTTGAAAAAGAAACCTGGCGTAATATTCGTTACCATTATAACCAAGACCAAGATAAAATTGAAGAAGAAGAATTAGGGGCTTTTGTTCAATATCCTATTCGTTTGGCTTGGGCAATTACGATTCATAAAAGCCAAGGACTTACCTTTGAAAAAGCCATTATTGATGCGGGTGATGCTTTTGCAGCCGGTCAAGTATATGTCGCTTTGAGTAGGTTAACTTCGTTGGAGGGATTAATTTTATATTCAAGAATTAACCAAAGTGCAATCCACACCGATGAGCGGGTGATTGCTTTTACCCAAAAAGAATTGGCTCCCGATCGCTTGGCTGCCATATTAGAAAAAGAACAAGCACAGTTTGTGAGCAATATCATACTTCAAACCTACGACTGGACCTTATTGATCAAGGCTTTAAGTGACCATTGGGAAGGTTTTGCAGGTCGTCAATTGTTGATGCAAAATGAAGCACAAACATTGTTCGGAGACTTAATTAAAAAAGCCAAAGTGCAAGAAGAAGTAGCCAACA
>JBIKPL010000011.1:0-22522 GCA_044357485.1 Cytophagales bacterium | reverse complement strand
GGAGGCTAAAAGGGCCGCCCAGTCGTCAGCGGCTTCATATCCTTTTCCAAAAAACAAAGCAATTGAAATGCCTATAAAGGCTGCCACGGAAGTAATGGCATCGCTTCTATGGTGCCATGCATCTGCTTTTAAAGAGGAACTGTTGGTTTCTTTGCTTTTTTGTAACACAATTCTAAACGAAATTTCTTTCCAAACAATAATTCCCCCAAGTACTAAAAGGGTAAAGGGATGGGGTAATTCATGTGGCGTTTGAATGTTTGCGATGCTTTCATAGGCAATAATAGTGGCTGAAGTAATCAAAAAACCAACGACCAAAAAAGTTATCAACGGTTCTATTCTTCCGTGACCGTAGGGATGGTTTTTATCTGCAGGTCTGCTGGCATATTTTATTCCAAACAAGACCAATAACGAAGAAAAAATATCGGTAGTAGATTCAATCGCATCGGCAATTAAGGCGTATGAATTGCCAAAATAGCCTGCAATGCCTTTGATGAGGGCTAAACTAGTATTGCCAATGATGCTAAAATAGGTGGCTTTAATAGCCGTGGATTCATGTGTCATGCGGTGGTTTATTTTTCTATGGCTATACGCAAACAAAGTACCGCAAGGATGAACGTAATAGGGGTGAATACTATTTTTTCAAAATCGTTGATGGCAAATAGGTTGCCTAGGGTGTTTAATGAAAATAAGCCAAACATTAACCAAAAGGCTATTTTTTCAGTTCTCCTTGGAATTTGTACCTGTATCCAGGAGGCCTTGATGCTTACCAAAAATAACATCAAGGCATTGATGCCGATAGAGATACTCTCAAACTGTAGCATTTCGGCACGGTTATGCAAACGTCCTCCCCAAACGATTTGATAAGGAAGAATGCTCGTGATAATCAAAAGATGAAAGAAAATTATTGAGGCTAATAAAATCAATATGCCATTGGTGGCCATTTTGACGGAAATGATGTTGCGCATGTTGCTTGTGTTAAAGTTTATTCATTTGCCTGTATGGTGATGATTTCAGCCAATTTGGTGGTATACCTGGGCGATAGTTTTTCTTGTTTCATTTTCCAGACCCGGTCTTTGTCTTGGGTGGCGAGTTTTATTTTTTGTTGTCCAATGGAGGTATTGAGTTTGTCCATTACCGCCATCAGTACTTTATGTTTAGGGTTTGAATTTTCAAATATCGTTTGTTGAATTTCATTTTCAGCACAAAAATCCATGATTACAATTCCTGCTTTTTTATATGCGTACCCTTCTTTGAAAATTTGTTTTAAGCCTTGGATGGCAAATTTTGCAATTTCAATGCTTGAATTGCTTGCGAAAGGCAATTTAATCACCACGTTTTTGTGGTATTGTGGTGCTTCTTTGTGAAAGGTATTGGTACGAATATAAATCATGAGGGCATTACAACATGATTTTTGTTTTCTTAATTTTTCTGCACAGGCAACCGAAAACGTTGCCATGCGTTCTTTGAGTTCATCAAAAGTAGTGTAGTGTTGTTCGAAAGAACGGCTTGTTGAAATGTTCTTTTTGGCTTTTTTTTGCACTAAGCCTAAGGTTGGCTTGCCGGCTAGTTCTTGTTTAAGTCTTAGTTCAACGACGCTCAATTGTTTTTTTACGTACTCGTCGGGCAAGAGGCAAAAATCTAGCGCTGTTTTGATGTTTTGGGCATGTAGCCATTTGCTATGTTGACGACCGATGCCCCAAATGTCTTCTACTTTTAGCCATTTTAGTGCTTTAAGTCTTTTGGTATCGTCATCGATCAGGTAAACCCCTTTGGTTTCTTTGGGGTATTTTTTGGCAATACGGTTGGCTACTTTGGCCAATGTTTTGGTCGGGGCATAGCCAATGCTAATAGGAATACCGGTTGACTTGATTACATTTCGCGTGATTTCTTCTCCGTATTGTTGTAAATCATAGGTCTCAAAACCAGTAAAATTTAAGAATGCTTCATCGATACTGTATACCTCTATGTCGGGACAATAAGTTGAAATGATGTTCATCACACGCATACTCATGTCGCCATACAGGGCAAAGTTGGCTGAAAATACATGAATGTGATGTTCCTTAAAAAATGCTTGAAACTGAAATGCGGGTGCTCCCATTGGTACACCAAGGGCTTTGGCTTCATTGCTACGGGCAATCACACAGCCGTCATTGTTGCTCAATACAACAATAGGTTTGCCGTTCAAATCAGGACGGAAAACGCGTTCGCAGGAGGCGTAGAAATTATTGCAATCGATGAGGCCAAACATGCTATCCATTTAAAAAAACTTAATCACGTTGATGACAATTCCCCAAATGATAAAATCATTTTCGGCCGTAACTTTAATCGCTTTGTATTTTTCATTGGCAGGAATAAGCCAGCAGTGGTCTTTTTCTAGGGATATTTTTTTTATTGTAAATTCTCCATCGATATAACAAATGGCAATTTTCCCGTTTTGAGGAGCTAAGCTTTTGTCAATGACCAATAAATCTCCATCATGAATGCCAAGATCTTTCATGGAATCGCCTTTTACTTTGCCATAAAAGGTAGAATTAGGGTTTTTGATTAATTCTTTGTTGAGGTCAATACTGGTATCTAAAAAATCATCTGCTGGAGAGGGAAAACCTGCAGAGATACCATTGGGAACAAAAGGTAAACTTAAAGCCGTTTCTGTAAGCGCAGTATAAAATTCGATAGTATTGGATTTATGTAAGGCGGCTAGTTTCATGATAATCCGGTACGTTTTTCTCAGACAAAGGTCGACATAAAATTTAGTTGATTGCTGTTTTGTGTACTAATTTTTTTACTCAAAACGCAGGGAGTTTTAGGGTCACACGATTTTTCTGGGGACTAATAGATTTCGTTATATAGATGAATGGGCATGATGTATTTGAAATTCATAAAATTTGTTAAACACTGGGAGTGCAGCTCATTTGCCATAAATATGATGGATATCAAAAATGTAAACCAACTGACTTACCATTTTAAATATAGAAATAAATCGATAATAAGGCTGTATAGTAATACTTTGATAAAATATTTTCCGGGATTTATCTATTTATAATCGTTTATATTTTCATCTAATGAAGTTTAAATACAATAAGTTATAAATGAAGTATAGGGCGTTCCCCTTCGGGTCGCGTGATCGGGACTCGCTTTTTTCTTAGTTATCGAGTATTTGTGCTTCAATTTGAATGTAAACAACTAAGAAAAAGAGCTCAAACAAACCCTCTCCCGCTAACGCATACCGAAAAGACAATAATCATTTATTTAAATTTGTTTGTATATTTTAAGTATGTTATTCTAAACAAATTAAAATTCCTATACTTCTCCCCAAGTTTATCGTGTGACCCCTTAATTCTCTAAAAATAAGCAATTAAACTATTTTTCAGCAGACCCTATTTAAAACAAATTAGCTCAACACTTTATTAAAATAAATGCAATTATTATTGCACTTAAATTAAAAACAAATCCCATAAACTATTCATGTTCAATAACTCAACTATTTTCAGCAGTCCCTCTCCCCAAGGATATCCAGTGACGCCAATAATGCCAGTTGATCATTTTCTATCTTAAAAAATAACGAATCAATAAATCTTCCTCATCGCGCCATTTGATCCATCCTTTTGGCAAAGTAGCATACTGATTCAAATGAGGACTTAATTCTGGATTAAAACCTATTTTGGCCCACTTCCCTCTTACTTTAATAATTTTTAAGCCTTCTTGTTCTTTAAAATGCAAGGCTTTTTTATAAGGGAAAATACATTGATAAATAGGATTAGCCCCATTATTTTTTCGTTCAATACCGGTGGTATTAGGCAAATAATCTTTCCAGGCAAAATACTTCAATGCAGCACATTGCAATACCCACATCGTTTTACCAGATTGTTTGTCGACGATAATTTTAAACCACCCTTGGTGCGCTTCTAAGGTTACAAAATGCAAAAGCTGCTCCTCGTCCCAAAAAGTTTCTGGATGAATCCAGGTACGTTGTTCATCGCTCAATTTAAACGTTAATTTCCCACTTTCGTCGGTGGTATCTTTGCCGACACGAACATTTAAAGCCAAATCTGTTTCATGAGGCGTGGCATATAAATTAAGCACGAAGTTACTGTCATAACTTACCACCATCATGCCAATGCCATACTTTTTTTCAAAACCGGTCTGTGCCAAGCAAATGCTTGAAAGTAAACACAAAATAATAAACCGTATGAAACTTAAATAATACAAACCATTTTAAATTTTGAATTTTGAATTTTGAATTTTGAATTTTAAGTTGGCTCTAATTGATTTTGTATGGGCAAATAATATTGATTATGTTTTTTGTAATACAAAACTGAGCGGTATTAAAACCATTTTTGTTTGGTGATTGCCTTTTAATTGGAACATTAAATGATGACTTTAATAGGGTTAAATCGCTTTAAGTAATTACCTACAAACAAATTTAATTATAGCCAAAGTATGGTGTAATTCGCTTTGCGTTAGCGGGAGAGGCTTTGTTTGAGCACTTTTTTCTTGTGGATTGAGGTATCTTTTAATAAGATATGAGTTGACCACAAGAAAAAATGCGAGTGCCGATCACGCGACCCGAAGGGAAACGCCCTAATTCATTTATTTAATATCAACCAACCCTACCCACAACAAATCATCTACCACCTTTACGTTTATTGTTTTTAAAAAAGACTACGCTTTATTTCAAACAATAAACGGTTAAGCCCTAAACTGTCAACGGATAACTATTTACTATACTTTATCGCCATATTTTTTAACGCATTAACCCAAAGTGGGTGGCTGTTTAAACTCGGCACCATGTCCCAAGTTTCGCCACCATGCTCCATGAACAATTCTTTGTATTCTTCCCCTACCTCAATGGTCGTTTCTAAACAATCGGCTACGAAAGAAGGTACAAATGCCAAGACATTTTTCTTGCCCATGCTTGGCAAATCTTTGATTAAGAAGTCAGTATAAGGTTTTATCCAAGGATCTCTGCCTAAGCGAGATTGAAAAGTGACACTGTATTTCCCTTCCGGAATTTCCAATGCTTTTACCAAAGCCCTGGTAGTGGCAAAACATTGCGCACGGTAACACAAACGGTTATGGTCATGCAAGGTATCGCAACAAGTAATGTCTTGTAAACATTTGCCAGTACAATCGCTTTTGGTAATTTGACGTTCTGGCAAACCATGGTACGTAAACACATAATGGTCGTAGTTTTTGGCCACCATATAAGTTTTACCAATCTCCGCAAAAGCTTTGATGACATCTGGCTCTGTTGGATAGGAGTCTATAAAATTTAATTCAGGAATCAACTCCCAATTTTTAATTTCATCCATCACCGCCTCATATACCGAACCGGTCGAAGCCGAAGCATATTGCGGAAACATCGGCAATACCACCAATTTATGAATTCCCGAATTTTTAAATTGATCCAAGGCGACTTTGATGCTTGGGTTTTGATACCTCATGGCCAAAATCACTTTATAATCTGACCCTAAAGCGGTTTGCAATAAAGCTTCTACTTCATGACCATAAAACTTTAGCGGAGACCCACGATCGGTCCACAATTCTTTATAGATTTTGGCTGATTTCGGACCTCGAAAAGGTGCGATGATAAGGTTTACTAAAAAAAATCTTGACAAAAAAGGAATGTCAATCACCCTTCTATCCATTAAAAATTCTCTTAAATATTTGCGCACATCTGCCACCGAAGGACTATCAGGTGTGCCTAAATTTACAAGTAATACGCCGGTTTTTGCCATAATATTTTTAAATGCTATACGATAAGGATACAAATTTATAAAATAAACTGAAGCATGACAGGATTGCATCAGATTAATTAGACAGCGATGGCGTGTTTTCTTAAATTAACAGTACATGGTACAGGGTACAGAGTACAGAGTGCAGGGTACAGAGTACAGGGTACAGGGTATAGGGTACAGAGTACAGGGTACAGGGTACAGGGTACAGGGTACAGGGTACAGGGTACAGGGTAAACGACAAACGCTTGCTAAAAACTCAACCCGACCATTCCTCTAGGTGAAAAAAGCGAAACCTCTCACACAGAAAAAAGCATTGTTTTAAATGAATTATAAAAAATAAGGCCGAGCACTAAGCGCATGTATATTTTTTTGTATTTTTGAATGAATTAATTACCCATTACAACGACCATGGCCAAACAGCACGAAGAATCGCCTTTAATGAAACAATACAATGCCATTAAGGCCAAATATCCCGGTGCTTTGTTGTTGTTTAGGGTGGGTGATTTTTATGAAACGTTTAAAGAAGATGCCGTTACCGCAAGCAAGGTATTGGGGATTACCCTCACTAAAAGAGGTAACGGATCAGAATCAGAAACCGCCTTGGCCGGATTTCCTTACCATTCTTTAGATACCTACTTGCCAAGATTAGTACGTGCCGGACATCGGGTGGCCATTTGCGACCAATTAGAAGATGCCAAAGGGGTAAAAGGCATCGTCAAAAGAGGGGTTACCGAATTGGTTACGCCAGGGGTTTCTTTCAACGACAATGTACTAAACCTCAAACAAAACAATTACCTCGGGGCCATTCACTTTGGAAAAACCGACATTGGGATTTCTTTTTTGGATGTGTCTACCGGCGATTTTTTTACGTCTCAAGGCGATATTAAATACATCGACAAACTGATTCAAAGCTTTTCTCCTTCAGAAGTGCTGTTTTGTAAAGGCAAGAAAAATGAATTTACAGAAACCTTCGGAGACAAACTGAATACTTTTTCTTTGGATGAATGGGTATTTGGGTATGATTTCGCTTTTGAAACCATCACCAAACATTTCGGAACCAACAACCTAAAAGGCTTTGGCATTGAAAACCTCCACGAAGGCATTATTGCCTCCGGGGCAATTTTACATTACCTCGCCGAAACCGAACACCACGACACCAAACACATTTCGGTGATTTCGAGGCTAGAAGAAGACAAATACGTTTGGCTCGATAAATTCACCATCCGCAACCTCGAATTGGTGCATTCTCCTTTTGAAGGTGGCGTACCCTTGATTGAAATACTTGACCATACGCTTACCCCTATGGGCGCCAGAACCATGCGAAACTGGGTGGTATTGCCGTTAAAAGACACGCGACCAATCAATGACAGACTTGATATGGTCGCCCATTTTGTAAAAGACAAACGCTTGTTAGAAGAGCTGACCAGCAACATCAAACATATAGGGGACTTAGAAAGGCTCATCTCCAAAGTGGCCGTGAGGAGAATTAACCCTCGTGAAATGACCCAGCTCAAAAGGGCATTGACCCATTTGCAACCCGTAAAAAAAATATTAGCCCAAAACGATGCTCCTTTATTTTTAAAAATTGCAGACCAACTTAACCTCTGCGAATTTTTACGCGATAAAATTGACCAAGAACTTAGAACAGATACCCCCATTGTCACCAACCAAGGTGGTTTGATCAATGAAGGCGTGAATGCCGAGTTAGATGAATTGAGAAAAATTGCCTATTCGGGCAAAGATTTCTTAATTCAAATACAACAAAGAGAAATAGAACGCACAGGCATCAATTCACTTAAAATATCCTATAACAAGGTATTTGGTTATTTTATTGAAGTCACCAATGCGCATAAAGACAAAGTGCCTAACGATTGGATTAGGAAACAAACGTTGGTAAATGCGGAGCGCTATATCACGGAAGAACTGAAAATTTATGAGGAAAAAATCCTTACGGCAGAAGATAAAATATTCGCCATCGAAAACCGATTATTCAATGAATTGGTATTGGTGGCCACCGAATATGTAACGTTGATACAACAAAATGCCAAAGTAATAGCCCATATCGATTGTTTAGGGTCATTTGCACAAGTGGCAAAAAAATACAATTACTGCAAACCGGTACTCAACGACACCAAAGTATTAGACATCAAAAGTGGCCGCCATCCGGTAATCGAACAACGATTGCCTATTGGTGAAAAATATGTACCCAACGACATATTCTTAGACGATGAAACCCAACAAATCATCATCATTACGGGCCCCAATATGGCGGGTAAATCGGCCTTGTTACGTCAAACCGCTTTGATTGTATTGATGGCTCAAATGGGCAGTTTTGTCCCTGCCGACAGTGCTACCATTGGCTTGGTCGATAAGGTATTTACACGTGTAGGCGCTTCCGATAATTTATCCAAAGGAGAATCAACCTTTATGGTAGAGATGACCGAAACGGCTAGTATTCTTAACAATTTAAGTGACCGCAGCTTGGTATTGATGGATGAAATTGGGCGGGGCACAAGCACATACGATGGTATTTCGATTGCTTGGTCTATCGTAGAACATTTACATCAAAACCCAAAAGCCAAAGCCAAAACGCTATTCGCGACCCATTACCATGAGCTAAACCAGTTGACAAATGATTTTAACAGGGTTAAAAACTTCAACGTATCGGTAAAAGAAGTAGGCAATAAGGTAGTGTTTATGCGTAAACTCAAAGCGGGTGGCAGTGAGCATAGTTTCGGGATTCATGTTGCCCAAATTGCGGGGATGCCAAATGCCGTGGTCATCAGGGCGGCAGAAATTATGCACCACTTAGAAAAAGACAAGATACGTGACAATCCAGGCAAAAAAATGCAGGATGTCCCTAAAAACAATTACCAAATGAGCATCTTCGAAGCCAATGATCCTCAATACATTAAAATAAAAGAAACCTTAGCGAAAATTGACATCAATACCATGTCTCCTGTCGAGGCTTTATTGAAATTAAATGAATTGAAAATGACGATGGAAAATTAATAGGTACAGGGTACAGGGTACAGAGTACAGAGTACAGGGTACAGAGTACAGGGTACAAGGTACAAGGTACTTTGACTCAACATTCAAAATTTAACATTCATTAAAACGATTGCCTTGCCTTAATTAAAAATTAATTAAACTGCTGCATTCCCTAATTCAAAATCAATGTCGATATGTTAAGGTAAAATCCGCATCAATCTGTCCAATTCGCTCAATCAGCGTTCCATCCCGCACTTGCGAGACATTATGCAATTACAAAGAATAAAACAAAATTGCACACAAATTTGACGGATTAAGCGAATCATCATGGATTTAAAAATAACAAGATTTGTAAACTAAACGACATTGAAATTCAAAATTTAAAATTCAAAATTTAAAATTTAAAACTATTACCATGCTGCCTGATTACACCAAAATTACTACATTCATATTTGACGTTGATGGCGTATTGTCCGACGGAACGGTGATTGCCTATGCCGATGGAGAACAACCTCGTTCATTTTTAGTCAAAGATGGCTATGCGGTCGAAAAAGCAGTTCAAAAAGGCTATCATGTGGCCATTATCTCAGGAGGTTTCCAAGAAGGGGTGCGCAAAAGATTGGCTTTTTTAGGGGTTCAACATATCTTTTTAGGGGTCAAAGATAAAATTGCTGTATTCCACCAGTTTTTAGCCGACAATCATATTCAAGCCTCCCAAGTGTTATACATGGGCGATGACTTGCCAGATTATGATGTCATGCAATTATGCGGTATTGCTACTTGCCCGGCCGATTCCACCCAAGAAATTATTGATATTAGCCAATATGTATCGCCCAAAGAGGGTGGCAAAGGTGCCGTGCGTGACGTCATTGAAAAAGTAATGCGTAGCCAAGGCAAATGGGTGATTTCTAACAACCATGCCAATGGGTGAGTTGGGTATTGGGTATTGGGTATTAGGTATTAGGTACAAAGTACAGGGTACTGAGTACTGAGTACAGGGTACAGGGTATAGAGAACTGAAAACCGAGAACTGTAAACTGAAAACAGTAAACTGAAAACCGAGAACTGCAATCTGAGAAAAACAATGTCAACGATAAAAAAAACTAGTGCGATATTTCAGCTCATCAGGTTTCCGAACTTGGTGATGATTGTGGTATCGCAATACATTTCGGCTGTTTACCTTGTTTTTAAAGGCGATTATTGGGGCGATACCCTTTTGCGAAAAGACCTCTTTATTGTAGTATTGGCAACCGTATTGATTGCCGCAGGAGGAAACATCATCAACGATTATTTTGATGTTAAAATTGATGGCATCAATAAGCCTCAAAAACTCATCATTGACCATACCATCACTCGCCGTAAGGCATTATTATGGCACATACTGCTAAGCGTCGCAGGCATAGGTTTGGGTAAATTGTTAGGGACCCGCATTTTCATTTTGTACCTATCCACGGGCATTTTATTATGGTTATATTCTTACCGCTACAAAAGAAAAGTAATCATTGGCAACCTGTTAATCGCCCTACTTACCGCAACATCCGTCTATTTACCTGCTTTGCTACGTCATGAAGCCAACCATTTATTGCTGTTTTTTGCGGTAGTGGCATTTTTTATCTCCTTGATCAGGGAAATAATCAAAGACATCGAAGACATGAACGGCGATGGCCAATTTGATTGCAAAACCCTGCCGCTTGTATTTGGGTTAAAAAAAACCAAACAAGTCCTCGTGGGCATCATCATGGGCTTCATGGCAATATTAATTACAATGTCATTGTTTTTCAACTCATTAAGTTTAACCATACTTATCTCCTTCACCATTTTAGCCCTGTTGGGATTAATGATAAAACTTTTACCTGCCGATACCAAAAAAGAATTCGCTATTTTGAGTAGGTACTGTAAATGGTTGATGTTAGCAGGGGTATTAAGCATGATGATACTGTAAAACATTTGCATATCACACATATTTGGCGAAATTGCAAGCCTAAATAGATCACAATGAAAAACCTATTGATAGCCATAATAACCATTGCCTCTCTTACGCAATGTGGTTTGGGAGAAAAAGCAGAGACAAAATCTGCCCATTCCACAGATTCCATCCAACCAGACACAACCAATGAAGAAGCATTGGTAGACAAAGACATCACGCTGTTTAAAATTACCCAAGAAAATTATGCCGATGCTATTTTAGAACTCAATACCCCTACCGAAAATCAGCATTTCTCAGCGAATAAAGCGATAAATTTCAACTTTAATGCGGTCAATTTTCCATTAACCAATGGCAAACACATCGCTTTATGGATACCATCCAAAGGAATTCAAAGAATCATGTCGGCCGACCATACGACCAAACTTAAGCCCGGAAGTTTTACCACCTTGTCATTTTTATGTGATGAGGATGGCTTGTCTATTAAACAACCTGAAGCCTATGCCTTAAGAAGTTTTACGGTGGACAAACACACGGAGGTCAATTACAGCGACAGCGCTTTGGTGATCATCAATTCTACCAATCAAAATACTTCCTTTACGCCATTGTTAGACTTTTATTTAGCCAATACCAATATTTCCAAAGAGGGAAATAAACTTAAATTATCCATCGACAGTAGCGAATTTCAAATTCACAACTGGTCGGCGTATAAAATTAACGGATTAGCCAAAGGCAAGCACAAAATAAAAATCCAATTGGTAAACCACCAAGGTGAAATTTTCAAATCGCCATTTACAGCAGACAGCACCGAAATTGTCGTCAAATAACGACACGATTTAAGGTGCCGTTGCACATTCAAACTGGTCTTCTGTAGCCTTTACATAACCGCAAACAAACATTTTATTCTTCCATATAAAACCGCAAACACAATGGTAATCTACCTTATCGGCATGATGGGTGCAGGAAAAAGCACTTTCGGAAAACAATTGGCCCAATATTTAAACTACGCCTTTGTGGACTTAGATGAAGCCATTGTCAATCATGAAGGCAAATCTATTGAGCAATTGTTTGCCAGTGTGGGGGAAAATGGTTTCAGAACGATAGAGCAAAATACCTTACATAGAGAAAGTTTGGCCCAAGACAATAGGGTAATCGCTACTGGTGGAGGAACACCTTGTTTTTTTGACAACATGCGCTATATGAACACCCATGGTTGTACCCTATTTTTAAATATTTCAGCCGCTGAAATTGCCAACCGTTTGAGCAAAGCCAATAACCACCATCGGCCATTGTTGAAAGACAAATCAAAAGAAGCAATACAGGCATTTATTACCCAAAAACTGGCCGAGAGAATTTCTTTTTATGAAGAAGCAGAAGTAGAAATCATGGACCCTAACATGGATTTGGGCTTATTGAAAGGCATGATTTTGTAAGTTTTCAGTTTACTGCTTTGGTCCACGCCCAATGTCGTTCACTTAAGAATAAATCAGCGGTTATCCGTCTAATCAGCTTGATCTGCGTTCCAAGTTTTTATGCTTTGACAAAGAAGAAAAATAAAATTGCACACCGATTTGGCGGATTAAGCGGATTGTCACGGATTTTAAAAGTATCAAAATGCTTAACTTAACGACATTGGCCGTGAACCAGCGAAAAGTTCAACATTTGACGTGTACTAGTGAGGATATTAGGGATACAATTGAATGCCCTTCATTACGAATACACCGCTCTTTACCTTCCATCAACAACGTTCCACAAATCCCTATTTAAAATCTACAAAACGATAAGCCAATTTGAGGGTAAGCATTGGGTTAAAGGCAGGATAAATAGCATTATACCCATCGTAAGGTTGTACAAAATAAATCTTTTGATTCAAGATATTGCTTAGGCCAATGCCAACATCGAAGCCTTTCAATACATCTTTTTTGTTGACAAACATATTCCATTGTAAGGTCGGATTTAATGTAGCCGGCGCATAGGTGCTATCCGTTGCATTGTACACGCTGCCATATTGGTAGCCATATCTTTCCCCCACAAAAGAAAGCGTATTACTGATGCTAAAATTGGGCGTCGCATTAAAAATAGCAATCAAATTTGCGGTATGGTTTGCAAAACCCAACACAGTATTGGTGTTTTGGCTTATGGCATAATTATCGACCTGATTGATCCCCGCCGAATTATAATAGGCATAATTCAAGTTTACATTCCAGCGATTGGTTTTTAAACGCAAAGCTCCTTCCAAACCCATAGCGCCTGTTTGGTTATGATTGGCAAAAAAATCTACGCCATTTATAGGCTCATATACAATAGGGTCTTTGATAAGGATAGAAAATACATTTACCGAAACATCAAAAATGGCATTGATTTTATAGCCCGATTCAAATTCTAACACATGGGTTCTTTCAGGTTTAATGTATTTGTTTAACCCAATATTCATCAAGGTAGGGGCTTTAAAAGCCTCTGAATACAAGAGCTTAAAGTGTAAGTCATCAAAAGCTTTGGTCACAGCTACTCTAGGGGAAAAAGCTGCGCCAAACAGGTTATTGTACAAATACCTTCCCCCAAGGGTGAAATTGGCAATGTTGTTTTTTAGGGTACCTTGTACATAAGCAGCACTCGTAAAATTGCGGATAAAATCAGTATTGGTAGAAGTAAATAAATTAGGCTTGGTAATTTCTCTGTTTTGGGCCGATTGTTCAAAACTTTCTATCCCAGCCAATATATTTATTTGTCTTGAATAATTATAATCAAGCTCTACATTGCCAAGTATTTTTTGGGTAAGAACATTAAGGCTACCCGTAGCATTAGCCAAGACATTATTCCAAGGCAATTGGTTGAGGTATTGAATTTTTGGGGTAATATTCAATTTGGTACCAAGCATGATTTTATAATTCACTTCGGCATTCAAACTTTTGAAACGGGCAGGAATGGTTTGGTTTTCGACAGTATCGTAGGTAATTTTAGAACCAGTATTATAGGCGTCTAAAATGACCTTGGCTTTAAGATTTTTATACTGCATGCCAATATTCAAGTTCAATGGATCGGCAGCAGCATTGTTTTTTAAATTGGTGCTTTTGCCATAAATATCCGTATAGGTTTGATTTGATCTTTGAGATTGGCCTGCAAAACCCAGTATGGAAACGCTGCCATTTTCATACACTTTACCCGCCCTAACACTTACATTTCTATGGGCATAGCTGTCGTTAAAAAAACCGACACTGGTATTGGCTTCTGCCCCATGCAAATCTTCGGCACTTTTGGTGATGATATTAATTACCCCAAGTTCTGCAAAACCACCATATACACTCGATCCCGGACCTCTTACGATTTCTATTCTTTTGATTTGCGTAACATCATAATGACCGCCAAAAGCCAAATTGCCATACAACAATTCATTCATTTCCTGCCCATCAATCAGCATCAACACCTTGCCTTCATGCCCCCAAATTCCCCTCATGCCTATCCCTACAATGCCTTGCACATCAGTGTGAAAAGTTATGCCTGGCACCAACTTCAGTACATCCATTAAATCATTGGCGCCTATGGCCTGAATTTCTTTCTCTGTAATCACCGAAATAATGCCAGGAGATTCGTTTTGGCTAAACTTCACCTTAGAGGGCGTAGTCACCAACTGATCTAAATCAAATGACAAAAGTGCATCAGTAGACGTGGAGTCTAGTTGTGCCATGGCATTGTGCACCATGAATGTCCCCATTACAAATAGCAATATATATCGATTGGCTTTCATATTCATTATGATTTTATAGCGATAATTTTAGTGTTAATCTCTTCTATTACGGTATCAATCGTTTCAATAAGTAATGGCTTTAGGCCCGATTGATCGATTGCTTCACTCGTTTGAAAACTCAAGAAAAGCTCTAGTTTCAGCAGCAAATCGCTCAGCGTAAACATCTTTATACTTGGAGAAAGTTTTAAAACACATTTCTCTAAACTAACTTGGTCTAGGATAATGGTGTCATTATCGGCCAGCAACAAGGCTTTAAGTACCTGAAACTCCTCCACCACTTGCGTTAAAATTAACTCCAGAAACACATGGTCATTGTTGGCCATTTCGATGTACCTGAAAAAGGACACGATATGAGATTGATTGTGTTCGTGAACAGAAGGTTGAAAATGAGCGGAGGTAAAATAGGCTAATTTCGACAGCAACACTTTAGGGTCAAATGGTTTAGACACATAATCCTCAAATCCAAATTCGTCTAATAAAGCTTTCACATCCTGCAATGCTTCTGCCGATAAAGCAATAATGGGCAACTGAGGTTTCAGGGCTTTAATTCTTTTGGTGGCTTCATACCCATCCATCACGGGCATTTGCAAATCCATTAAAATTAAATCATAGGAAGTGCTTATTGCTTTTTCTACTCCAATTAAACCATTTTCAGCTACTGTTGGCACCATGCCATTTTTCTTTAAAAATGCCATCATCAGTTTGGCATTGATGCCATTGTCTTCTACCACCAATATTTTTTTATCGACTAAAGCAGCGGTATCCTCAGCCGCATTTTCACTTAGCATGGTCGGTTGGGCAGCATTGGTTTTGGGTAATTTCAAGGTAAAGCTAAAACAAGAACCTTTCCCTGCCTCACTGCTAAGCAAAATGTCGCTACCCATTAACACGACAAGTTTTTTACAAATAGACAATCCTAAACCAGTACCGCCATATAACCTGGTGGTATTGGAATCGGCTTGGGTAAAACTTTCAAACACGTAGCCTAATTTTGAAGCGGCAATGCCAATGCCAGTATCGGTCACTTTAAATGTTACGCAATCACTTTCTAATGAGTCCTCTACGATGTTGGCCTCCAAAAGCAATCCTCCATTTTCGGTGAATTTTATCGCATTATTAATCAAGTTGTTTAATACTTGGTTGATCCTAAACGAATCACCTCGGTAATAAACATTGCTTTCAAGATTGGTGACTAATTTTAAAGTTAAATTTTTATTTTTAACGGCATCCTCATGCAGTTTGACAATGTGGTTAATTTGCTGTTTTAAATCAAAAGCGGTATCTTCTAGGCTGACTTTCCCTGCGTCTAATTTAGAAATATCTAATATTTCGTTGATTAAATGGTACAAACTTTTAGCAGAAAACTGTATGGTAGTTAAATAATCTAGTTGGTCTTCGGTGAGTTTTGCATCATTCAATAAATTCGACATCCCTAATATCGCATTGAGCGGCGTTCTAATTTCATGACTCATTACCGATAAAAACTGTGATTTTGCCACTAAGGCTTCTTCTGCTTTTACTTTTGCTACCAAAGTTTGGGCTTGTGTTTTTTGAAGCGACTCAATCAAGGTTTTAATTTGCACATTCATTTCCTTAAGCGAAAACCCTAATTCATCTTTTTCACTTAAAGGCGTATATTCCAAATCAAACATCCCTTCCCCAATGCTTTCGGCAAAACGGGCATTGTATTTCATGCTTTCTATCAAGGTATTGATGGAGGAATTGATTGCACCAATTTCATCATCCGTAGCGCTTTTATTCCCATTTACCAATTCTCCTTTGCTTAACCTAAAAATCAAATCTTGAATTTTCTTCAAAGGAACAACAATTTTCTTGGTGGTAATTTGCGTCGCCACAATCCCTAAAACAGTCATAATAAGACCAATAAGGAGTAATATATTGACCATTAAGGCATAAGCCTTTTCCATTGATTTTCTGGCTTTTGCTTTTTCTGATTTTTCCCAATCCAGTGTTTTTTGTACATCAATCTCTATTTTATCTAATACCGGAATAATAGAAAGTTCGAGTAAATCTTCACTTTCAAACATCAACATGGGGTTATTGTGGCTCTCAAAATTGGGCAATAACAAAAGTAAGCTTCGTTGAAATTTAATGTTTTCTTCAAATAAATGAAGGTTATCAATGGTCCGCTGCCGTTCAATATGACTGCTCCATTTCTTAACACTTTTCAGTAAAATATTTTTAACAACAGGAAATTCATACTGATGGCAGCGATGAAGGTTTTTAACCGCCGTCTCGTCTTTGGGCAGGTAAACCACATTGATAATATTTAATTTGGTTGAGGTAACGATTCTTCTCAACTCATACAATTGTTCTACAGCAGGATCATGTTCTTCAAACAAACGATTTAAGGTAGCGCTAGAATCGTTGACAATTTCAAATACCACCAATACACTCAAGGCAAAAGCAATAATCATGGCAGCAAAGCCCATAATAATTCTTTTGGCTACCCCTTTAAAACCGATATGTAGGTTAAAATTATTCCACATTGCGCGCCATGTCTAAAAGTTGTTGGGATACCGATAATTTATTTTCTTTCAGGTGCTTTTTGCTGATGTCAAACTCTGCCTTTTTAGTGTCGATGATAAGTTCTATACAAACGCCATTGGCAATGCTGCCTTCGATGTCAGAAATCAACAATACATGGTTTTGTTTTGATTTTTCGGCTAGGGACTCAATACTACCTAAAGACACATTCCCCACAAAAAGTACATTCACCGATTCATCAAATTGGTCTATTTTTTTTACGATAATCGCATGATTCCCAATGGCGCTTTTGATTTTGGTGATTAAAACCAATTCTTCATAAAGTCCTGGGGCATCTTTTACGCCTATTACAAACTTGCTATTGTCAACTTCTGAAGGCCAATGGATGTATTTTAAAAAGTTGTAAATAAAAACCGCCTTCATTTTATCATTAACATGCAGGTTTGCAAAGTTATAGTGACTTAATAAAAGGAGTAATATGAGGATGCTTTTTTTCAACTGCTATATGATATTCAATACCGAACAATGAACTTACGAAAAAAACAATAAAGCGTTTAGTGAAATTATAAAAAGTTTCAATGAAACCAATGCCTTTTAATTCAATCACAATTTTAGACTGTTAAAATGTAGCCATTCTAGCTAATATTTACGGTAGTTACTAAGGATTTTAAACCGATAAAACTTAGGTAATTGCTTGCTTAACATTCAAAATCTATCAATTAGGGGTATAATGAATTAATGAAAATTAAAATGCAAATTGCTTCACTAAACTATTTCCCCCATTCATTTCCATAATCAAAACATTTCCCTTACTTTAGCACCACACTTTAGGGGTGTTCGTCGTGGCGAACTGAGAAATACCCTTTGAACCTGAACAGGCTAGCACCTGCGGAGGGAAAAGTACGATAGCTTTGCAAAACATTTTTTTTGCAACTTCCTCTCTGCTACTTCCTTCTTTTGCGTTCAATGGTCTCGGCATTCGTTTTCACGATAGCATTAGGACTACCTAAAGTATTCATGAATGACCTTGTAGACAATGAAAATAAAATTCAATCATCAACTTGTTGATTTACCAGACAATGCTACACTGCTTGATTTTCTGATTGCTGTTAATTTGCATGAAGCAACAGGATTGGCGGTCGCTGTTCACCAAAATGTAATTTCAAAATCGAACTGGACAAGTCATGTATTAAACCATAACGATGAAATAATGGTCATCAAAGCTACTCAAGGTGGGTGATGTCGTATTAGTACAAGGTACAAGGTACAGGGTACAGGGTACAGAGTACAGAGTACAGAGTACAGAGAACAATGTACAGAGAACAATGTACAGGGTACAGAGAATAAAGAAAAACGAAAATTAAAAACACACAGTACACAGTACTCAGTACTTAGTACATAAAGCAAATAACATGGAAAACAAAATTACTCGCAATCCACTTACTGGCTCTCGTAAGATTTACGTGCAAGGTAAAATTCACAATATTCAAGTAGCGATGAGAGAAATCGTATTGACGGATACGGTTCATAAGTTCAATGGTTCAAACAAAATAGAACAAAACCCAACGGTAACAGTTTACGATACCAGTGGTCCATTTACAGATGAAAACATCACCATTGACCTAGAAAAAGGCTTGCCTCGCTTGCGTGAACAATGGATTTTAGACCGTGGCGATGTAGCGCAAATGACAGAAATTTCTTCTGAATATGGTTTACAAAGACTCAACGACAGCAAACTTGACAGCTTACGTTTTGAACACCTCAAAAAACCATTGAAAGCAAAACCAGGCATGAATGTGTCTCAATTGCATTATGCCAAAAAGGGAATCATCACCCCAGAAATGGAATACATTGCGATCCGTGAAAACCAACGCATTGATGAATATGCTGCAGTTTTGGCCGATAAAAATAGAGGTGCTTTAGGGCATCAACATGCGGGACAAAGTTTTGGCGCCAATATTCCTAAAAACTTAATCACACCTGAATTTGTAAGAGACGAAATCGCGGCAGGTCGTGCCATTATTCCTAGCAACATCAACCATCCTGAAAGCGAACCGATGATTATTGGTCGTAATTTTTTGGTGAAAATCAATACCAATATTGGAAATTCGGCGGTGAGTTCAAGCATCGAAGAAGAAGTTGAAAAAGCCGTTTGGAGTTGTCGTTGGGGTGGAGATACACTGATGGATTTGTCTACCGGCAAAAATATCCACGAAACCCGTGAATGGATTATCAGAAACTGTCCGGTACCAGTGGGAACCGTTCCGATTTACCAAGCACTTGAAAAAGTAAATGGCAAAGCCGAAGATTTGACTTGGGAATTGTTCCGTGATACCTTAATTGAACAAGCCGAACAAGGCGTAGATTATTTCACGATTCACGCAGGCGTATTGTTGAGGTATGTTCCGCTAACGGCCAAACGTGTAACCGGGATTGTGTCTCGTGGTGGTTCTATCATGGCGAAATGGTGTTTGGCGCACCACAAAGAAAATTTCTTGTACACGCATTTTGAAGAAATTTGTGAGATCATGAAAGCGTATGATGTGGCTTTCTCTTTGGGAGATGGTTTACGTCCGGGATCTATTGCCGATGCCAATGACGCAGCGCAATTTGGAGAATTAGAAACCTTGGGTGAATTGACTAAAATTGCCTGGAAACACGATATTCAGGTGATGATTGAAGGTCCTGGTCACGTGCCAATGCACATGATCAAAGAAAACATGGACAAACAATTGAAAGAATGTCACGAAGCGCCATTTTATACGTTAGGTCCTTTGACAACAGATATTGCGCCAGGCTATGACCACATCACTTCTGCCATTGGTGCAGCGATGATTGGCTGGTTTGGCACCGCAATGTTGTGCTATGTGACCCCAAAAGAACATTTAGGATTACCCAACAAAAAAGATGTAAAAGATGGTATTATTGCATATAAAATTGCTGCTCACGCGGCCGATTTAGCAAAAGGACATCCAGGAGCCCAATACAGAGACAATGCCTTGTCGAAAGCAAGGTTTGAATTCCGTTGGGAAGACCAATTTAACTTGTCTTTGGATCCGGATACGGCAAGAGAGTTTCACGATGAAACTTTACCGGCAGATGGTGCTAAAGTAGCGCATTTCTGTTCGATGTGTGGTCCTCATTTTTGCTCTATGAAAATTACGCAAGATGTACGTGACTATGCCGACAAATTAGGTTTGGAAGAAGATTTGGCTTTAAACAAAGGCTTGGAAGAAAAAGCCAAAGAGTTTAAAGACGCTGGCGCAGAGATTTACTTTTAGTGCATCGCACTGAAAGTAAATCTCTGTAATTATAAATTCTCAATGTTGAATTTTAAATTAAATGGAAAATCAATTCAAAATTCAAAATTCAAAATTTTAATTATTAAAAACGTCATTACAGCTTTAGTTTATTGCGCTAGCTTCAAAAACCGAAAGCTTTATAATACATTGAAAATAGACTCTGGCAAAATTCAAAAATGAAAGACGAAATCATTTTATATCGCCCCAATGAATTAGCTTCCCATATAGAGGTAAGACTCGATGATGAAACAGTGTGGTTAAGTCAAGAGCAAATTGGACAACTTTTTCAACGTGATCAATCTGTTATTTCTCGTCATATTCGTAATGTTTTTGTAGAGGGCGAATTAGAAGAACAAAGCAATATGCAAAAAATGCATATTACAAATTCTGATAAACCTGTGTCATTTTATAATCTTGATGTCATCATTTCGGTAGGTTACAGAGTGAAGTCTAAGCAGGGTACACAATTTCGTATTTGGGCAACTGGGATTTTAAAGGAATATTTATTAAGAGGTTATGCAATCAATAATCGAATGAATCGATTAGAAGACAATGTTGAAAATTTGAAAAATAAAGTCAACGAAATTGACTTCCAAATCAATTCGCATCTTATACCTACTCAAGGAGTGTTTTTTGAAGGACAAGTATTTGATGCTTATGAATTGGCTTCTAAAATTATTCGTTCGGCCCAAAAAAGTATTGTGTTGATTGATAATTTCATTGATGAAAACACATTTACTCATTTAACTAAAAAGGAAAAGGGTGTAAGTGTACTAATACTCAGCAGAGCCTCAGGCAAACAATTGAACTTAGATTTACAAAAAGCAAATGAACAATATGGTGATTTTGTGCTCAAAGAATTTAGCCAAAGTCATGACCGTTTTCTGATTATTGACGGCAAAGAAGTGTATCACTTGGGGGCTTCGCTTAAAGATTTGGGAAAAAAATGGTTTGCATTTTCTAGGTTAGAAACTAAATCGGTGGAAAATATCATGAACTCAATTGCAAGATTGTAAACTTTTAAAAGATGACTAATCTAATCTCTACAATTATAAATTCTCAATGTTGAATTTTAAATTAAATGGAAAATCAATTCAAAATTCAAAATTCAGCATTTAAAATTATTATCATTTCTTCACCCGACTCAATTCCAAATGAAGCAGAAAAAATTCAGTCTTTGTTTGATGCAGGTATTGAAATCATCCATCTGCGAAAACCTGATTGGACGAAGGAGGCATTGCTTGGTTTGATAAAAAGTGTCAACCCAAGAAATTTAAAAAAACTCGTCATCCACAGTCATTATGAGTTGATAGAGCAGTATAATTTGAAAGGAATTCATTTTACTGAAAAATACAGAAATGGATTGTCAGACCTACAGCTGAAAGGATTGGCTACCGTTTTGAAAAGAAAAGGAATGACCTTCAGTACTTCTTTTCATCGCCTAAAGGATTTAAACGAGCAAGGAAATCGCTTTGATTATGCTTTCTTGAGTCCGGTATTTGACAGTATTTCTAAACAAAATTACCCAAGCAATTTCAATTTAGAAAAATTGAAAAGTGAATTTCAAACCATTCCACCCAGCACAAAAGTATTTGCTTTAGGTGGAATTACCGCTGCAAACATTTCCCAGTTGGACGGAATAGGGTTTGAAGGAGTTGCGCTTGGAAACTACAGGGTATTATAATTTTGAATTTTAAATGCTAAATTTTTAATTCAAAATTTAAAATTCAAAATTTAAAATTTCAGGAAGTGATTTCAACATTACATTATATATCTCAAGAACTACCAAGCCACCAACAAGCCATCGAAGAAGCTTGTGAAGCGGGCGTAAAATGGGTACAGTTGCGGGTAAAAAATACGGATGAAGCCACGTGGTTAGCGGAAGCCAAAGCCTGTAAAGCGATTTGTCAGCAACATGGGGCGACATTCATCCTCAATGATAATATTCAGATTGCGAAATTGGTTGGAGCAGATGGAGTACATCTTGGTAAACAAGACATTTCCCCTGCTGAAGCCAGAAAGATACTTGGCAATGACATGATAATCGGAGGAACAGCCAATACCTTCGAAGACATTCAACACTTGGTGGCACAAGGAGTCGACTATATTGGTTTGGGACCATTTCGATTTACATCATCCAAAGACAACCTTAGCCCTATTGTAGGATTAGCAGGTTATCAAACCATTGTTGCACAGTGTAAAGCCGCAAATATTAACATCCCGATTATTGCGATTGGAGGAATTTTGGTAGATGATATTGCCTCTATTTTGTCTGTTGGAATACATGGCATTGCAGTCGCTTCCTTGATCAATG